>CAIQIC010000284.1 GCA_903871765.1 uncultured Lentisphaerota bacterium | reverse complement strand
GTGCCCCAAGGGACGGACGTGACGACGCTTGCGCCGATTTACGCGGTGTCTTCCGGAAATGGCTCTCCGGTTTCCGGCACCGTTCGTGACTTCAGCAGTACGAAGACCTACACCATCACCGACGGCGCCATTCACAATACCTATACCGTCACCGTCAGCATCTTCACCGGCTTGAACGAGAAGACCTATCTCAACAGAGCCAATTTTTCCGACCTGGATCCCATCTCCAACTTGCTGGCTGCTACTCCGGACGCGACAGGCCATCAAGTTGACAACATTGACTACCACCTCGACTATGGCGTTAATTTTAACGTCCTTCCCGGGAACCCGGGTCCCGAAAACTTCTCGATTCTCTGGGAGGGCTGGTTCGATGTGTTGGCGGCCGGTGGATACGGAACCTACACGTTCGGCACCTCCAGCGATGACGGCAGCGTGATCTACATGGACTTGAATCGCAACGGCAGTTTCGCCGACCCCGGCGAATACATCGTGAACAATAACTATTCTCGGGCTGATACCGCCGAGACGGGCGAGGTGACGCTGAACATGGATTCGGTTCACATGGTCATCGGCTATTATCAGGGCGGCGGCAACGCGGACATGCGGGCCGCATGGAAGAAAGGGACCGGATATGGCTTTGGTGATCTGGCCCTCATCAACGGCACCGCGGGCTACTTCTTCCCAACGGACCCCCATCCGCCCATAGCTCAGATCTTGTCCTTTACTATCTCGGGACATGCCGGCGTCATTAATCAAGGCGCGAAGACCATTCACGTGTCCCTGCCACATGGGTCGAGTGTGACCAGCCTCGCGCCCACCTACACGGTGTCCTCCGGAGTAGGCACCCCGGCTACCGGCACCACCCATGACTTCACCAGTCCGGTGATTTACACCGTCACCGATGTGGCCAACGCCACCACGAATCACTATACCGCGACGGTCATCGTTTTACCGCCCGGCCCCCCGGTGACCGATTATGCGCGCTGGTTCGACGCCTCAACGCTCGGCTTGGCTGACAATGCCCCCGTTACGCAGTGGAATGACAACAGCGTCAATGCCGCCAACGCCACGGTGCCGGGCGGTATGGTCGCTCCGGTCTACGTGGCCAATTCAGGTATGGAAAGCGGTCTCGGCGCTGTTCATTTCGATGTCAGTAGCGGTGACGCCGTGCTGCAGTTCGCCGAAGACAGCAACATCCGGACGGTCTTCGCCGTCTTCAAAGGCCGCAGTTTCCTGCTCACCGATCAGGCTTCGGGTGCGTATGACTTCCACCGTTGGGACGGAGTTGACAACGATCCGACTGTCCCGCTCCTCGATGGACCCGACAAGAATCGCTGGTCGAGCGGCAGTCTTTGGACTACCAATGGCGCGCAGAATTACGTGAATGGAGACTGGGTGGACTGCACAACCTTCCCCATGCCGACGGGGCTCCACAATGGGTTCAACCTCGTGGAACTGCTGAGCACGGACAATGTCACCGCCGATAGCTGGAATTACGACCGCGGTAATTGCTGTGGCCACTATGGCGATCAGTTCCAGGCCGAAGTGATCATCTACGACCGGCTGCTGTCCGAGGAGGAGCGCCTGCAGGTCGAGACCTACTTGTCGAACAAGTGGTTCACCGTCTCCGCGCCGCCCCCGACGCCGCCGACGGCGAGCTTTACCGCCACGCCGGCGAGTGGCTTCGCGCCCTTGCAGGTGGTTTTCACCAACACCTCGAGCGCAGGCGGCTCTGCTACGATCGCGGGTTGTCATTGGGATTTCGGCGACAGCCAGACCGCGAATACGGTGGGGCTCTCCAACGTGACCAACACTTACACAAGCGTTAGCGATTACGCCGTAACCTTGACTGTCACCAACTCCGACAGTCTTACTGACAGCATCGCCCATACGATCCACGTCGCGGACGTGCCCACGCCGGAATTCAAGCATACCGGCACGGTCGGCGTGGATCCGGCCACAGGGCATGCCACGATCTCGTTTACGGGCACCAACGGCGTCAAATACCGCATCGTTTACAAAGACGATCTGCTGGACACGGGCGCATGGAAGGAACTGAACGCTGGCGTCTGGTCGAACGGTGTTAACGGCGCTAATAGCCTGCGCGATGATTCCACCTCGGGCGTTACGACGCAGCGGTTCTACAAACTCGAAGCCGTCTCGGTGGATGGGCCGTGATAGCTAAAAAGAAGAATTTGCAAACGAAACGAATCGGTGAATTATGGAAAGGATCACGCCGCACGCTGGACCCTTGCCAGTGCCGCATACCACGCTCCACTCCGTGGTTCGCACTTGATGCCCGTGACTACTCGAAGGAAGAACACATCACGGTGCATCTTAGCCGGAATTTCGACGAGTTTATCGTGGAGTCACCCGACGGGGTTGGTGCCGTCCTTCTCGGCGGACCGGGTTCCATTTCTACAGCAGTGCCCATGGACTGGTCCAAGCCTGCAGCGAACTTGGTGACCGTTAATGCAAAAGATTTCGTCAAGGATCTCAAAGGCGAAAAACCCTAATAAACGTCCCAACCAACTGAATAATATTCCCAATCCAACTAAGAGTCTCAAAAGAAATCGCGCCGTTATAAATATGGAAAAGCCATGCTGCGGAAGTAAGCAGATCAACGAACAATAAAAGTGCGAGCACGATAAATGCAAAATTCCGCTTCTTTCTTTCGCATTCAATCATTTTCAAACCTCCTTTTGTCAAACCGAACGTCAGCCCTGACCGGACGGTGTAGCGCCCGCCGCTAGTTGGAACTGAAGTCACAGAAAACAGGGTAACACAGGTTTCGGTTCCACGACGACGACCGGCCGTGGGGCCTGAATGCCACGGGATTGCCCGATCTGCCGCCGGACGCCGTGGCCAGCGTGGCGCAAGAACTGGCCGGCGCCCTGCAGGCGGCGATGCTGGCCACGGGCCAGCCGCCCACGCTGGAGGCCATCGTATATCCAGCATCTACGGCCTTGGATCAGCGGCCTGGTTAGCGTAACATGCGGGCATGGGTATGACGCTGAGAGAAAAGGCCAGGGCGCGGGGTCCCCGTCGGAAAGTGGGGGTGTCCCGCGTCCGTGCCGCGGCGATTGCGCAGGCCAAGCGCGCGCGGGAGTTGATTGGCTGCGAGGTGTCCGAGGAGTTGCCGGCGGGTTATTCCGTGTACGGGCGCCGGCCGCGGCCAATGAATTGCTGGTATGTGGTCTGCGGGCCAAAACACACCAACACCACGGGCGGTTCCCGGACGCTGCTGTGCATTGCCAAGCGTTCCGGGCGCGTTTTGTTGGCCACGGAAGTTCGCGGGGAGTGAGGAAGGCGATCAATAATGGCCTGCAGGGGGTGCTGAAGAAATAGCTTGTATTTGTTACAAATACATATATATATTTGTGGCATTAAGAGGCGGTACTTAGTGATGCAATCTATTGATAATAAGGTTATTAGCAGGATATACGGCACAGGGAGGGGTGCCGTCTTCTCTCCGTCAGACTTCAGCGACCTTGGCAGCCGGACCACTGTGGCGACCGCCCTGAAACGCCATAAGCAGGCCGGGATAATTCGGCAAGTAGCACGAGGTCTGTACGACTTGCCACGGAAGGATCCGGTACTGGGGCTTCTCTCGCCCCGTCTTGACTCTATCGCAAAGGCGCTCGCGAAGCGCGACGCTGCGCGGTTGCAGGCCGCCGGGGGCTCGGCAGCACACGCGCTTGGTCTCACGGACCAAGTTCCGATGCGGGTAGTTTACCTCACCGATGGCCGTGCCCGCCACGTTCAGGTCGGCAAGAGTCTGATCGTGTTTCGGAAAGTTTCATTGCGTCAGATGGCCGCCGCCGGGCGCGTCAGCGGTGACGTGATTCAAGCCCTGCGATGGCTCGGGCGTGACCATATTGATGACCAGATCATCGTCCAGTTGCGCAAGGTCTTGACGCCGTCGCAGAAGGCGAAGCTTCTCAAGGACCTTCGACTGGCGCCAATCTGGGTGGCTGATATCATGCGCCGGATTGCGCAGAAGGGGCGCGCCTGACGTATGAATGCCTTTCTCCAACATCGCATCGAGGAACGCGGCAGCGGTTTCCGCCGGATGCGCGATCAGATGCTCAATCACGGTTTGGACCAGCCGTTGCTGGGCACGGACACCGGTTATTTCCAGGTCACCTTTCCCGGACCGGGTGACAAGCTGGATCGTATCCGCGTCCCGGAAACACGACTGCTCATCACCCCGGCGCTCGAAGCCAGTCTCTCTGAGCGTCAGCGCGAAATGGTGAAACTACTTGCTGCTGGCGAGGAACTGGCAGGCGGGGTTTGCGAAGCGCGTTTCCGCGTCACCCGTCCGGTCATTACCAAGGACTTCAATCGCCTGGTCGAGTTGGGCATCGCCGTGCAAACTGGTCGTGGTCCCGCCACCCGTTACCGTCTGAAGCCCTCACCGGAATCCTAAAGTAATCCTAAAGTCCCAGCGCATAATCCTAAAGTCCCCATGCAACGAACCACCATGACCCAAACCCGGTGAAACCATGAGTAATCCATCAAGAATCCATCGATGTTCCTCCGAACCCCACCGACCGACCGAGCCGGGAATGACCATGATAATCCATCGAGGTGATATTTTGCATCTGGTCAGCGTTTGTGATAATTTCGTCGCCGTCATTTGAAGCCTGGTCCATGAACGCTGCGGTATATGCAAGGGAAGCAGGCGCGATTTTATTAGCCGATTTCTAGCGCGGCATTCATTCTGAACTCAACCAAGGAGACGGCACGATGAAAAAACTCAGCCTGGGATTGGCGGCGGCGGCCGGGATGCGCAACGTCAAGGCCAGTATCGTAGGTCGAGACGTGACCCCGAGGCGTCTCGCAAGGCGCCCGACGATACACTCGGTGATTGTGGCACTTTTCGTAACGTTCATGATGCATGCAACGGTATTCTCGGCGGAGACACCGACCGACGGGGACTACCGGTCCAAGGCGTCCGGCAACTGGAGTGCCGCCGGCACGTGGCAGGTACGTTCAGTCGGCGCGTGGGGTAACGCAGGGGGTGCGCCAACATCTGCAAACAATGTCTATATCCAGAGCAACCATACTGTTACCGTCGATAGTTCCACCGTTGGATGCAACAATCTGGAATTGAATACGGCTGGTGTGCTTGCGATTGGGGCAAATACATTGCAGGTTAGCGGCAAGCTTCGGGCTTACACCGGCTCGGCTGTCACTTCCTCCAGCGATGGAAGCTACACAGGCACGAGCGCAACTACCTTGAACGGCACCATGCTCACTTCAACCTCGGGGGAGTTAAGTGTCGTTGGAAACTCCAGAAGTCTGACGCTATCTGGCGAATGGGGCGCGCAGACAACCGGAGTCGCGATGGAAATTGCGGTGAACGCCGGCCAGACCGTAACGCTGGGGACGAACATAAAGGGCAAGTCTTGGAACATTGCGACGGGGAATATTGATTGCGTCGCTCAGAGCATTGGCGCTGATGACGGAAGTACTGGCGGCAACATAACGATAGCGTCAGGCGCGACAGTGATTGCGTCCAGCAGCGGCGCGGGTAGTCCTATGTTTCAGAGGACAGGCTCCACCGTGGGTGGAATTCTGACTGTTAATGGACTTCTGCAAATATCCGGGGCTAACCCTTGCGCTGCGATGAGCACGATCAACGGCAGCGGAACGATAGAATTCACCAAAGCCGGTGCGCAAAATATCGGCACTGCTGCAACATCGGGTGGCGCAACTTTCAGCACCTTTGCCAATCTCAAATTGAGTGGATCAGGGACAAAAACACCAGTGGGAAGTGGAAGCTATACTGTCAATGGAACGCTCACGATGGCTGGGACTGCCAGCTTTTCGCTTGGCTCCGCCACGTTGACCTACGGCGGCTCCTCCACCCTGGAATACGCCGGGACGGTCGCCCAAACCAACGCAGTTGCAGAGTTCCCGGCTTCTGGCGGCCCTAACAGCCTTAAGATCAACAACGCCAGTGGCGTCACTCTCTCTGCCCCACGGACAGTTAATGGAACACTGACGCTCACGAGCGGCAACTTGACCACGACGGGCGCGAACCTGTTGACACTCGGTTCGAGCGCCGCGATCTCGGGCGGCTCTGCCTCTTCCTATGTATCGGGTCCGCTGGCGCGCATGGCGTCCGGGACGGGCTCGAAGTCGTTCCCGATCGGCAAGAACAGCAATTACCGTCCTCTGACCATCAATTTTACCGCGTTGACCGGAACGAGCATGGTCCAGGCGGAACAGAATGACCCCGGCACCTTCCCCGGCAGTTCCTCGGGCGTGACCTCGTTCGCGTCGCGTTACTGGACGGTCACCGAAAGCGGTTCGAGCGCCCGCACCTACGACATCACGCTTGATGGAACCGGCTTCTCGCCAGTCGGAACGGGAGTGATTCTGAAGTATGATAATCCGACCACGACAAAACTCATCGCGAGTTTCTCGTCACCGAATTATACGGCGACAGGCCTCACAAGCTTTTCGGATTTCGGTCTTGGCGATGAGGCGCTCACGAACGTGTCAATCGACAACACCGGCACGCCGACGGCCGGCAATGTCACAGCGGGAGCGAACGATGTGCTGCTGTTCGGGTTCCGACTTTCGCCGTCGGCCAGTGTGGACTTCACCGGTCTCAGTCTGACGACGGCGGGCTCGGCGACGTCTTCGGATCTCAGCAACTTCAGAGTCGTCTACGATGCCGACAACAGCGGTACGTATAACGGCGGTGACAGCTTGGTCTCCGGGGCGGGATTGGCCTTGGCGAATCCGATCACCTTCACGATCGCTGGACAGACGGGCATCAACGCCGCCCGCCGCTACTTAGTCATCGCCGATGTGGCCGGCGGCGCCACAGTGGGCCGCACCTTCACGGGCAGCATCGCCACGGCGGGTGACGTGACGACCACGGGTACGGAAAGCGGCACCGCTGCCGGAACCCAGATGACCATCCAGGCTGCTTCAACCCCCACCATCACCGTGTCTGCCGGCACACTGGCGTTCGGAATCGTCACGCAGAATCTAACTTCTGCGGAACAGACGTACACGGTGTCGGGCGCGAACCTGACGGACAACATCACGATTACGGCACCGTCGGGATTTGCGGTGTCAACGAACAGCGGCGCCGGATTCGGGTCTCCCGTGACGCTGATCCAGACGTCCGGTTCGGTCCCGGGCACCACGATCTACGCGCGCTTCAGCCCGACACTGGCGCAGGCCTACTCAAATGACATCACGCACACCAGCGCGGGCGTCACGACGCAGAACGTGGTGGTAACCGGCACGGGTGTGTACAGCAGCGCTTCCGACATCATCCGCGACAATTCGTTTACCGAGCCGTCCAACATTGACTATACGGCCCACCAGGAAGCCGACCTCACGTCCGCTTCCCTGCAGGTCGGAAGCTTCAAGATTCGCGACGGCGCTGATACCGCCGATGCGGACAGCGCCAGCACCACGCTGGACGCCATCACGTTCACGGTCGCCAACGGCGCCAACCTGCGGCGCGTGGCGCTCTATGACGGAACGACCGAGGTGGCTGAAGTGGCTGGCGGGCCCACCGTGACCTTCAGCGGCCCGCTCGGCCTGGCCGCCCCGGACGGCGGCAGCAAGACGTTCAAGGTGCTGGCGAGTTTCAACAGCACGGTCACCGATCAACAGCAAGTGCAGTTCACCGTCAGCAGCGCGACGGCCAACAGCGGCGGCTCCACCTTCGCGGAACCCGATGCCGGCGGCGCGGCGACGGACACGACCGGCGACGCCAACCGCATCGCGGTGACGGCGACCAAACTCGTTTTCTCCACGCCCCCGCCGTCGAGCGTGCGTATCAACCAGAATTTCTCCGCCACGGTTCAGGCCCAGGATGCGAACAACAACGTGGATCTGGACAGTACGGCGGCGGTGGCGATTTCCAAGGCGACCGGCAGCGGCACGCTGACGGGCGGCAGTGCGCAAAATCTTGTAACGGGTTCAAAGACCTTCGACGCATTGCAGTTCGACACGGCCGGAACCAACACATTGCAGGCCACGGCCGACGGCCTGGACAACGCCACCAGCGGCGACATCATCGTGCTACCCCCGTTCACAGCGGGTAATTTGGTGGTGGAGCGCATGGAAGGCCTGAGTAATTCCGGCACGGTTGTCTCTTGCGTGGAGTACGACACCAGCGGCACGCTCATGCAGACCATCACGTTGCCCAACGCCACCAACCGTCCTTCGGCAAACCCGTTCAACCTCATGGACAGCGGCAGCGCCACCTCCAACGGTCAACTGACCCGCTCCGCCGATGGCACGAAGATTGTCATGCCGGGCTACAACGGCACGAACAATGAAGCCAGCATTGCCGGTTCGAGCGCGGCCACGGTCAGCCGCACCATTGGCGTCATTGGCACGGACGGCACGGTGGATACTTCACGCTCGTACAACATGTTGAGCGGGGACAACTTTCGTAGTGTGGCCTCCACGGACGGCACGGTGTTCTGGGCTGCTGGAGCTGGAGGCGTTGTGTATGTGAACGCCGCAGGAACGCTCGCCACCTTGAGCACTACGAACACCCGCTGCATCAATATCTTCAATAACCAACTCTACTTTTCGACCGGCAGCGGAACGGTGGGGATTTACAGTCTTGGCAGCGGTTTGCCAACGTCCGGTTCGCCCACGCCCACGTTGTTGTTCTCGCTGAACAGCGGCAATGGGTCTCCCTATGCCTTCGCCATCAATAGCGACTCCACCATGGCCTACGTCGGCGACACGGCCGGCATCTACAAGTATACCTACAGCGCCGACGCTTGGAGTTATCAATACACATTGAATACTGGATTCAAATCCACCAGTCTGACCGTGGATTTCTCCGGCCCCAGCCCCGTGATCTACGCGACCGCCGGGAACACAGGGGGCAACAGTCTGGTCACGATCACTGACACCGGTTCGGGCAGCTCGGCCACTACATTAGCTACAGCAGGAGCAGGTCAGGTCTTCCGCGGTGTGGCTTTCGCGCCCCAAAACCCGGGACCCGCGATCACGATCACGAATCCCGCCACCGGCTCGGTGCCCGTGCCCTATGCGACCAACATCTACAGCATCGCCGGCACCTCGTCGAACGCGGTCGGCTCCCTCCTGTGGACCAATACGCTGACATCTTCCAACGGCACGCTAGCGGCCGGTGCGACCTGGAGCGTGGCGGACATCGCGCTGGATGTGGGCGCCAACGCGATCACCGTGAGCGGCACCAACGCCTCCGGCACGGCGGCCAGCGCCACCGTGACGATCACGCGGCAACCGGCGTCACTCGACGGCGGCGGCACGGCGGTGCTGAAAAACGCCGGCACGGATGCGCTCACGAACTCCGTCATTTTCTGCCGCGGACAGTCCGGGCAGACGGCGGCGCTGACCGTGACCGGCGCGGTCTGGCACACGCTGAAGGCTGTGGCCGTGGATCTGCCGGCTTTCTTCACGGGGCTGGATTCCAACAATGTGTCGCTCGCGGGCACGGGCTTCCCCACCGGCGCCACGTGGTCGGTCGCCGGCCAGACGCTCACGGTCACGAACGCGGCGCTGACGGACACGCAGCCCGGTGTGATCACGATCGGCGGCCTCACCACGGGCACGCCGGCGCTCACGAACGACACCAGCGAGCAGACGTGGATGGTGCGGACGGCGGAGGACAGCGACCTGACGGCGATCGCCAGTTCGCCCAAGGCCTACATCACGCTCCCGCTCGCGATGCTGCGCGGCGTCGATGTCAACGGCATCCCGGTCCGCTCCAACCAGACGGTGGCCGTGGAGGGCACGTGTATCGTTTCCAACGGCACCTTCTCCACGTCGCAACTTACCGCCTACATCCAGGATGGGGCGGCGGGCGTCTGCCTGTTCCAGTCCGGCGGCGGAACGTGGCCGGTCCCCATCCACCACCGCATCGTGGCCAAGGGCCTGGTCGCCCAGCGCAATGGCCTGACAGAAGTCGTACCTGTATCCTCCGCCGATCTCTATGATCTCGGCGCCACCACGCCCGTGACGCCGGTCGTCGCTACATTCTCCGCTTTGCTGGCCGATGCCGAGAACTACGAAAGCACGCTGGTGACCGTCAAGAACATCACCTTCACCGGCACGTGGCCCGCACCCGGCGCCGACGCCAACCTCGCTGCCAACGACGGCACCAGCAACTTGACGCTGAGCATTGACAAGGACACGAACATTGACGGCACGCCCGCGCCTACGCAGCCGTTAACAGCCACCGGCATCTTTAACCAGAATGACACGACATCTCCTCCCTACGATTCCGGCTACCAACTGATTCCGCGCTCGACGGCTGACCTGACCCTGTTGCCGGTCTTCCTGGGCGGCGGGATCACCGTGGATCCGTCCACGGGGCAGCCCTCGCTAACGTTTGTCACCACGAACAGCATCTTTGGCACCACGAACGGTTTTCAGTATCGGATCGTGTATAAGGACGACCTGCTCTCTACGAACAAGTGGCTACCGGTCACGGACCCCGACCCCGGTTGGACGAACAGCGCCAGCGGGACGATCACGATTCAGGATCCGGGCGCGGCTGGCAGCACGCAGCGCTTCTACCGGATCGAAGCGCAGTAATCAACTGGCCGGGTGGGGCTTAAGGCACAGCTAGTCCAGCGGCTTGATCAGGATGTTGCGGAAAGCGACCGGATCGTCATGGCCGGCGAAGCCGAAGTGGCCCTGGGTGCGATCCTTCCCAGGGTGCGGACTGTTGCGCATGGTCTCCTTCACCTGCGCCAGGTCGCAATCCAGAATCACCGTGCCGTTCAGCTCGACCTTGATCTTGGAGCCTTGAACGGTGACCTCCTCGAAGTTCCACACGCCCGTCGGACGCTGGTAACCGCGCTGGGCCGCGACCATCCCATAGGCCGACCCGTGGTACTGGCGCCGGTCGAGGTCCTTGTACTGCGCCGCATCGTCATCCAGCACCTGCAGTTCGCACATGCCGACGTAGGCGGTGTCGCCCTGGCCGGGATAACGGATCGCCAGGCCGTTGTTGCCGCCGGGCGGCAGCCTGATCTCCAGGCGCGCCATGAAGTTGGTATACTCCGCCTGCGTGTAGATGGTGCCGCCTTTGTTCGGGCGGCAGCAGATGGCGCCGTCCACGACCTGATACTCGTCAATCGGCCCGGCCCAGCCTTCGAAATCGCGGCCGTTGAAGATCGGCTGGAAACCGGCCTGGCCATGGTTGGCGAGGATCTGGTCGGCTTCGTCGGCCCCCAGTTCGCGGATGAACAGGTTGCGCCAGCGGATCTCCCCGCCATGGGTCTGCAATTCAATCGGTCCTTTTGAAGGCACGGGCAAATTGCGATCGTAGTAGTTCTCCAAAAGCGCGTGATCCACCACGAGTTTCTCGTTCAGCCAGACGGAGACGCGGGCGCCGACCATGACGACGCGCAGCGCATTCCATTCGCCGAACGGCTTGTCCGCGAGCACGAGCGGATCCTTGCCGGGCGCGCCGGGGCTGTTGTTCCAGAGGCCCCCGGACCCCTTGTCGGCGCCGATCGAAAATTTCGCCTGCTCGGTGTAATCCCAGATCTGCACCTGCGGACACCCGCGCAGGTAGATGCCGGAATCCGCCAGCGGCACGGTCTTGTAGTCCACCCGCAACTCGAAATCGCCGTAGTCCTTCTCCGTCGTGGCGTATTTGCCATGCCCGTCGTTGACCAATTCGCCGTGCTCGACCCGCCAGTGCTTGCGCATGTCCGCCGTCCAGTCCGCGTCCTGCGCCGCGCGTTTCTCCGCGGGCAGCGCCAGATATTGGCGGTGATCGAACGTGTCCCCGCCGCGCCAACCGGCGAGGTCGTGGCCGTTAAACAGGGCCGTGAATCCGGCGGGCGGCTCGTTCAACGTCGCGCCGTGCGCGGTGAGGCCCACCAGGCCGGCGAGGAGGACGGCGCCCGGGATCTGAATCAGGCGGCGGAGCAGGGCGTGTTTCATGATGCTGGTCCTTTGCTGATGAGCGTTCGGTGTTGCGGCAAGGCTAACAAACATTTCTTGCATGTCGAGGAAAACGTCAGCACTTGTAATTATGGCCCTTGGGTGGCCGCTGAGTCGGCCAGGAATGGCCGACTTACTTCGGTAAGACAGGCATTCCTGCCTGTCCGTCCGGCGCATGGCGGTCATAATTACAATTGCTGGGAAATCGTCCGGTCCGCCCCTGCCCGCGGATCACGAACGGCGCGGCAATAAATCAGGGCCGTTCAAAATGGCTTCCGGCGCACGATCTTGAAAACGAAAGCGTAATCGCACGGCTTCGTCTTCGGGGTTTCAATACTCAGGCCTTCCTTCGTCATTTCCCACTTCAACTCCTGGCCGTCCCCGAGCATTGTGATGGAGGCGATTTCCGACGGATACAACCCAGCCCAGGTTTGCCCCTCGGCGGCCAGGCTCTTGATGAGCACCTTCTTGCCGGGCCAGTCGAGCGCGGTGGCGTACAGGACGTTGTCCTTGACCGTGAAACGGATGTCCCGACCCGTGTAGCGCAGGGCGTTCTGCTCGTTGAAACCGCCATCCTTCGCCAGTCGCGTCGGGCCCTCTCCGGACCGCACCCAACAGGTCGTACCGTAGATGGCCTCGCCGTTGACCTGCAGCCATTTTCCCAAACCCAGCAGCCGCTCCTTGGCTTCATCCGGGATGGTGCCGTCGGGCTTCGGCCCGACGTTGAGCAGCAGGTAACCATTTTTGCTGACCCGGTCCACCAGGTTATCAATGAGATTGTCCAAACTCTTGAACCCCAACCCCTTCACATACCCCCACCCTTCTCCATTATCAACCGTGGTGTCGGTAATCCACTCGTAGTACGTCAAGTTGGCTTCCTGCCCCAGTTCCAGATCGAGGAGACCGGCGCCCGGCGGCAAGTGGTTGTCCTTGTACGTGACCGTCACTTCCTTCTTGTGCGCGGCGGCGTTGTTGAAGAAATAGGCCAGCATGTCCTGTTTGTAGGAATCGGTGATTAATTCCAGGCCGAAGTCGAACCAGATGAAATCGGGGTCATATTTATCAATGACCTCGATGATCTTGCCCTTCCACTGATCGAGAAAGGTTTTGGTGGGCAGGGCGCCTTTCTCGTGGATGGGGCCGTAGAGGCCCGAGTAGCGCGGATCACCGCAGTCCCAACGCTTGTCCCAGGTCGGGAAGTAGAACCAGTTCTCGGCATGATGAAAGGCCGTGACGAATTTCATATCGCGCTTCTTGATCGCCTTGGCGAGCTCGCCCACGATATCCCGCTTGGGGCCCATCTTGGCGGCGTTCCACTCCGAGTACTTGGTGTCCCACATGGAGAAGCCGTCGTGATGCTCCGCCACCGGCCCGGCAAAGCGGGCGCCCGCCTTCTGGAACAGATCGGCCCACTCGTCGGCGTTGAACTTCGCGCCCGTGAACATCGGAATGAAATCCTTGTAGCCGAATTTTTCGAGCGGACCGTAGGTGGCCACGTGGTATTTGCGCTCCGCCCCATTGGCATCCGTATAAAGTTTGTGGGCATACCACGTGGCGTTCGGGCCCTGGGCCGGCACGGCATACACCCCCCAGTGGGTGTAAATGCCGAACTTGCCGTCCCGGAGCCACTGTGGCGTGTGCCAATGCTTCAGGGAATTCCACGACGGTTGATAGGGTTGCTCCGGCGCGGGGGCCCCGCACAGATCGGTCGTGAGGCTGTAGCCCCCCACCAAGGCGACAGTCGCGAGCAGTAACGCCCGACGCCTGATTTTTTTATGATGCCATGTCATCGCTTGATCCTCCTTTTCCCCAGCACTCTTGCAGCGGTATCCTATGATTTCCACGTGCGGAATCAAGACCGTATCGTCCCGCCAACCGGGGCGGTAATTTTCTTCTTTCCTGCTTTCCTCATTGTGGAAGAAATCAGGAAGTTTTTATCCACTGGGCGCCGGTCTTGCTTGCGATTCATCACGTATTTCGGCATCATGATGTTGCACATCCTATCAGGCAGTACCGGGCAGTCTGGGCCTTGACCACGCGTCCACGGGACGGCGTGGCGGCAGGCGGTGAGAGCGGATGGACACGGCGAACAAGACGATTTTGTACGACCGGCATGCGGCCCTGGACGCGCGCCTGGTCGAGTTCGGGGGCTGGCTGATGCCGGTGCAGTACGACGGCATCCTGGCCGAGCACCACCGCACCCGCCATGCCGTGTCGCTCTTCGACACGTGCCACATGGGGGCCTTTCTCATCGAGGGCGCCGGCGCGTTGGACGCGCTCTCGCGCATCCTCACGCAGGATCTGCGCACGCTCCAGGACGGCCGCCTGCGCTACGGCTTCCTGCTGAACGAGGAGGCCGGCGTGCTCGACGACCTGATCGCCTACCGCTGGGCGGCCGACCGTTGGATGGTCGTGGTCAACGCCGGGACGCAGGACGGCGACTACGCGTGGCTGGCGGCGCACCTGCCGCCGTCGGTCAAGCTCACCAACCTCGCCGGGCGCCAGGGCAAGCTCGATGTGCAGGGGCCGGCTGCGCCCGCCGCCGTCGCGCGGGTGCTCGGCCGCGATTTCGCCGCCCTGCCCTACTTCGGCTGCACGGCCTGCGAGGCCGGCGGCCGGCGCGTGCTGGTCAGCCGCAGCGGCTACACCGGCGAGGTGGGTTTCGAGTTGTACGCCGATCCGGACGCCATCCTGTGGCTGTGGGACGCGTTGCTGGCAAACGGCGTCCAGCCTGCCGGACTCGGCGCGCGCGACACGCTCCGCCTCGAGGCCGGTCTGCCGCTCTACGGCCACGAGCTCTCGACGTCGGTCACCCCGGTGGAGGCCGGTTTCATGCGCTATGCCTCCAAGGCGGAGCCCTTCATCGGACGCGCGGCGCTGCAGCAACGCCTCGCCCGCGGTCCCGAGCAACGGCTCGCCGGCCTTCGCGTGGACGGCCGCCAGTCCCCGCGCCACGGGAACCGCGTGCTCCAGAACGGCGCCGACGCCGGCTGGGTGACGAGCGGCTCGTTCGCCCCCACCCTCGGCTGGGCCGTGGCCCTGGCTTACCTGCGCACGGAACTCGCCGTGCCCGGCGCGCGGATTGACGTAAACGCGGAACGGCGTACACTGGGCGGCATGATCGTGGACGTGCCCTTCTATCGGCGG
>CAIQIC010000283.1 GCA_903871765.1 uncultured Lentisphaerota bacterium | reverse complement strand
ACGCCGCTGGCCGCCGCTGAGGACCCGATCAAGACGATCAAAGGCCAGCATGTCACTTTGGAGTTCCGCGCGAGCGACTTCAAGTTGCTCAAAAATCAAGAGGAGTATGTTACCTTCTTGGACAACGTTTACGAAAAGATGCAGGAGCTGACCTACGCCAGTCCGCCCATGATTCTACGCGGGCACAAGAATCTGGGCGCTTGGGGCACGGCCGGCGAGGACGGCGTCAGGATTGACTGGACCTGTGTGCCGGGCTTCATGACCGGCTTCAACTCCGGCATGATCGAATTCGGCGTGCTCCACGAGATCGGCCATGTGTTCGACGCCCGCACTTTTCCGCGCTGGTACATCACGCCCGATTGCGGCGGCGAAACGTTCGGCAACATCAAGCTCTCTTATGCGGTGGAGATGCTGCTGCGCAAGGACACCCCGTATCGCATCGAGTTCGGTCCCGGCGGCAAGCAGACCGGATATGATTTCAACAACAATTTCTACCTTAACTTTGGCCAGAAGTACCTCGCCTCCGATACCGCCTGGGACAAGATGGCCGTCGACGACCTGCATTCGTTCCACCTGACCCTGATCCGCAAGTATGGCTGGGACGTCTACAAGAAGTGGTTCCGCGCCTATTACCTCATCGAAGCTCAAAAGGACGGTCGCGCTCCCAGCAGTTGTAATGACCCTGTGCGGATCAATTTGGTTTGCGCGCTGTTGTCAGCGTTCTCGGGCGATAATCTGGTGCCTGATTTCCAGCAATGGCGGATGCCGGTCACCGAGGCGAGTGTTAATAAGGTGCGCCAGCGTTATCAATTGAACGATGTCTGCCCTGCTGTCGAAAAGCAGTTTGCCAAGGAATACGCGGAAGGCAAGATATCGTTGGATCCTCTGAGCTTGCGCGTCACGGTGGAACCCATCCCTAACAAGACGATGTCCAAGATCGGGTTCTTCTCAGCCCTGAAGATTGACGGAGCGGTCGTCCGCTACACGCTGGACAACTCGGCTGTCGGCTCGCTTTTCACGAAGTCCTATCTGGGTACGCCCATCACTGTCAACAAGCCTGTGACTGTCAACGCGGCCCTGTTTATACCCGGCAAGAAGGAACCGATCCTGAGAACCAGCCTGAACCGCATGTAGCCCCGCTCGTTATTCGTTGTCGCCGTTCCGCGGTGACGCTACCATGAACCCGCCGTGAACGATAGCCCGGCCATGCCGACAATCCCGCGCTCCGGCGATACCGCCACGACCCTGGCCGCCGCCCAGGTGCTGGCCGAGAACAGCCCGCGGAAGGGCGTGGCCCGTTTGCTGCCTTTCCTCGGGCCGGCCTTCATCGCGTCCATCGCCTACATGGATCCCGGCAACTTCGCCACCAACATCCAGGGCGGCGCGCAATTCGGCTACACGCTGCTCTGGGTGGTCGTGGCCAGCAACCTGATGGCCATGCTGATCCAGGCGCTGTCGGCCAAGCTGGGCATTGCCACCGGCCACAACCTGGCGGAACTGTGCCGCCTGCATTTTCCGGCGCCGGCAACCTGGGGCCTGTGGGTCCTGATGGAGATCGTGGCCATGGCCACCGACTTGGCCGAATTTCTGGGGGGCGCCATCGGATTTCACCTGCTTTTCGGCATTCCATTGTGGCTGGCCGCCCTGTTGACCGCGGCCGCCACGGTGATCATTTTGAGCTTGGAGCACAAGGGTTTCCGCCCGCTGGAAGCCGTCATCACGGCCCTGGTCGGACTCATCGCCCTGTGTTACCTGATCGAAACCTTTCTGGTCCGGCCCGCGTGGGGCCAGGTGCTGTTCCACAGCGTGGTGCCGCAGTTTCAGGGACGGGCGAGCGTGGTGCTGGCCACCGGCATCCTGGGCGCCACCGTGATGCCGCACGTGATCTTCCTGCACTCGGCGTTGTTGCAGGGCCGGGTGGTGGTCCGGGAACCCGCGCAGTTGCGGCGCCTGTTCCGCTTCGAGACGGTGGACGTCGCGCTGGCCATGAGCATCGCCGGCCTGATCAATGTTGCCATGCTGATCATGGCGGCCGCCACCTTCCATCGCGCCGGTCTCAGCCAGGTGGGCACGCTGGAGGAGGCGCACCGCACACTGGAGCCCCTGCTGGGATCGGCGGCCAGTTGGATCTTCGCGGTCTCCCTGCTGGCGTCCGGACTCTCCTCCGCCTCCGTGGGCACGCTGGCGGGGCAGGTGATCATGCAGGGCTTCATCCGGCGCAACATCCCCGTGTGGATCCGCCGCCTGGCCACCATGGTGCCGTCGCTGGCGGTGATTTTCGCGGGACTGGACCCGACGCGCACGCTGGTGATCAGCCAGGTGCTGCTCAGTTTCGGTCTGCCGTTCGCCGTGATCCCGCTGATCCTGTTCACGCGGCGGCCGGACCTCATGGGCGTGCTGGTCAACCGGCGGTCCACCACGGTCGTGGTAGCGATCATGGCCACCCTGATCATCGTCTTGAATCTCTATCTCATCTACACCACGTTGTGGGGAGGCGCGTAGCATGTTCACGAACATCATGGTGCCCTTGGATGGTTCGCGGCTGGCGGAGGCGGCCCTGCCGGCGGCCGCGTATCTGGCGGCGGCGGCCGGCGCCACGGTCACGCTGTTGCACGTGCTGGAGCAGCACCCGCCCGCGGCGGTGCATGGCGAGCGGCACCTGGCGCGGGCGGACGAGGCGGAGGCGTACTTGGCCGACGTGGCGCAGCGCGCCTTTCCGCCGGGCGTGCCGGTGAACTGCCATGTCCACACGGCGGCCATGACGGACGTGGTCCGCGGCCTGACGGAACACATCGCCGAACTGGCGCCGGACCTGGTGGTCATGTGCACGCACGGGCGGGGCGGTCTCCGGGCGCTGCTCTACGGCAGCATTGCGCAGCGAGTCGTGGCCGAGAGCAGCGTGCCGCTGCTGCTGATCCGGCCGGCCGGACCGGCCGCCGCCGGCTGGGCCTGCCGCCATATTCTCGCGCCGTTCGACGGCGACCCCGCCCATGCGCGCGGGGTGGAGACCGCCGGCGAACTGGCCCTGCTGTGCAGGGCCGAACTGCACTTGGTGTTCGCCGTGCCGACCGTCGGCACGCTCGGCGCCGGCCAGGCCGCGCCGAGCCGGCTGCTGCCGACCGCGAGCCGCACGCTGCTGGACCTCGCGTCGCGCGAGGCGCGCGCGTGCCTGGACGGATGGCTGCAGCGCCTGCAGGCGCGCGGGGTGACGGCGACGGGGGAGGTCCGCCGCGGCCGGCCGGTCCGCGTGATCGTGCGCGCCGCTGCCGCGCGGCAGGCCGACCTGATCGTGCTGGCCACCCATGGCAAAGCCGGCAGTCGCGCCTTTTGGGCGGAAAGCATGGCGCAACAGATTCTGCACCACACCCCGCAACCCCTGCTGCTGGTGCCGGTCCGGGCCGCAGGCGCGGTTTGATTCAAGGCCGCCACCTCACGGCTGCCTCATGTAGCCCGGGGTGGCCAACGGCTTGGAGCCAGCCGTCCCCGGCCGAAATTCCGAGAGAAACGGCGGGGACCGCCGTCCCCATATCGCAACGGGAGGGACGGCTGCCCCGCGACCGCTGGGTTTGCGTCGCAACTCATTCAGGCTTGCTGGCTGGGGCCAAGGGGAGTATACGGACGGGCAGGATGGTTGGGCGATGCGCGCACGGTCGAAATTGAAGCCGGGACAGCCCGGCACGCGGAAGTTGGTTCGGCAGTATGGCGACCGACTGGTTTGCGTGCGATACCGATACGACGTCCTACAGCGGCGGCGTTTCACGACGGCGGAAATCATCGTGGATGAAGCTGAATGGGATCCGTTGCCGTCGGCGACCGCCCGGCGCGAACGGGTGGCGGTGCAGGTAGCGGTCTACGAGGTCAAGCTACGCGAGAAGGTCAAGGCCGCGGGCGGCCGGTGGGATCCGGAGCAGCGGGTGTGGCATGTGCCGATGGAGCAGGTCCTGCAACTGGGTTTACAGGACCGGACGGTGCCGGCCGGCATCGCCGCCCGAGGCGCTAAGCCGCTCCCTCCGGCAGATCAATCTTTGTAATAGACGATACATCGTAATGTGAGTAAAGGT
>CAIQIC010000282.1 GCA_903871765.1 uncultured Lentisphaerota bacterium | reverse complement strand
TAGCAGATATTCTGATCGAGATGAGCGTTTACAGCACGGCGCATGGCGGCGACATAACGAAGCGGAACTTCGAGGCGCTCGGGGACCTTGTGCTTTGCTTCCACAGCCCTAGTTTTGTGACCCTAGTGCGCAAGTATGCCGGCGCCTACAACAACCCACGGGTCAAAAGGTTCATTCAATCGATTCTCAAGCGCGTCGCGGAATGCCGGAGAGATGCAAAAAAAGGCGACGGGTATGGGCAAGGCGGCGGAACTGGCGCGGAAGCACTTTCCGGGGACCGCTAGGAAAGTCCGTCCGATGCGTGGTGAGCTGGAGGAAGGCATTCTGAGTTCGATTCCGAACACGAAGTTGAACGGGCACAAGCCGAGTCGGACGAGACGCCGCTATCGTTTGCGGCAAACGCAGCGCCTAGTCTTCAATGTCTAGGTCGTCGAGGGCACGGAGGAACTTCCGAATCTGCTCATTTACGGCTTCCCTTCGTTTGTTCTTGCCAGAGTGCCAGTACTTCAAGAATCGGCCAAAAAGATTGGATTGTTTGAAGAACGATTGGCGATCCATAGCTTCCCGGCCCTTACCGCGTTCAAGCGAATAGAAAGCCAGGGCGGCAGTAAATGATTTCTCAATCGCCCTTTCCAATTTCCGCACCGTATCATAAGCCTCCCGCGATTGATAGTACATTTCACATGCGTAGCGAAAACGTCTAGCAGTCGAATTGCTCAAATCAGAGGACAGCTTGTCCCAAAGAAGCTTCACAACGAACCATTTTGCATATGCTCTTTGTCGGTTCTTCTTACTTATCACAACGACTCGTTTCATTAGCCAGTATCGTGAAAGATAGAACCGTATCGAACGAGAGTGGAAAATGGAGCGATAATATCTTTCGTCAAAGAGCGCCTCCTTACCCTTCAACAGCACAGACGGATCGAATTCACACCCTGCAACAGCTTGCGCCAATTGTTCTTTCTTGATCTCAAAATAAAGTGCCCCACCACCGAGCGCCTTAGCTTCCGATCGTGTTTGACGTTTACGGACATACCGGTATCCGCGCTTTCGGAGTTCTCTTTCGAGATAAACTTGGATTGCGTCGTTGGACACAAGATCGGAAGGCGTTATGTAATTTTGCCAATTGGTCGCCCTGACAATTGAACTTACGAGATCATCATATTGGTCCTCGTCTCCATCACGTCGGGGAATACGAATAACCTTAACCAAGACGCTGGCGCGTGAGGATGAATTATCCCTTAGCGTGCGCGTCGTCTGTTGACCGTTGATGATTTGAGGTCGCTCGACAAGTAGAACATCTTGACCGCCTTGAATTTCGCGTTTGGCGGTATCGCAGACAATTGTGACTCCGTTGTTGTAATACCAAAAATTCTCCGGTTCGTTCTTGATCGTCTTGGCCATCGCTTCATTGATCTCATTCGTCTTACCAAGATACCCGCGGATGTTACGGGCAAAGAGGCGCAAACCCGCCTTTGCGTACATTTCTCCTATGTCCGCAGACGCCATCGAAAAAACCCAAGATTCGATTTCTTTTTGGCTGTCGAACCTCTGGATAACACCCTCAGAACGAACAGCTCCTTCTGACGAGATGCACAGCGTCAACTCCGGGACCGCTGGCGCTTCACCGACCGCATACTTGCCGTATATCGTCATGACCTGAGGCCCGTCAAAAACGTAGATTCGTGCTGGCCCTTTTGCCTCGCCTACCGCTTGCTTGGCTGCATTCAATATGTGCTTGGAGCACTTGCCTGTCGTGACGTAGTACAAGCGGATTTCATATCCGTTGAGACGCACATGGTGCACGACATCCTTAAATTTCTCGCGCACGGACGCAGCCAAATGCGAATAGAACTCTTCTAGGAATGCCTTCGACTGCCACGGATAGGTGGCAAGCGCAGCAAATTCAAGCACGTCGTTCCTGTTTTCGCTATGCTCCCCAAGTGTTTCGCGGAACTTCCCTTGTACGATATGGGCTTGCTTTGCTCGCTCATCGATCAAAATTGCGTCAACATTCTTGTCTCCAGATTCTCCGGTGATTGCAGCCTTGCTTGCTTCCTCCCTGTCTTCCAGATACGCCCTGATAAACCACAGCACAAACGCTGAGTCCTCCTTCAATGCCGGGTAAGTCTTCCGGTATTGCCTGATTTCATCCTTCAAGTTCGCTATTGTGAATTTCTCACGCATGTCAGACCTCCATGATTTTGGTTAAGCACCGTGCCGACTTCTGTGCCACACTAAATGTGTTTGTTCCGGCCAATATTTTTGGTCGCTTGGTAAGAAAAGCCGGTGGCCATCAAAGTCGGCCAGATTCTGGCCGGGGACGCCTTCTTCAATAAACTTCTCCCGGTTCACGATCACCCGGTAGTCGTCGGTGACGGACCAGAGGCCGCGGTCGAATTGCCAGTGGGCGTTCTTGGAGAGGGCGAGGCCGTTGCGCGGGTCGTTGTTGCGGCTGTCCTTGAATTCGTGGATGTGGGCGGCGTCCACGATGCTTTCCATGTCGAGCGTGGTCATCCGGTAACCCGTCAGCGCGCAGGTGTGTTTGTAGGCGACAATAACTACTTCGATACGAAATCGGGCGTCGCGTCCACGCTCGGCGGGCGCGGCATAGAGAGCGCCGGTTTCCTTGACCTTGTCGACGCGTGCCGGCTTGAGCCGCAGCATTGCGCACAAAGCCAGTTGTTCTTCTGCGCGGAAGTACGGCGGTGTTTCGATCAGCACGCGCTTGGCTTTGTCCCGGAACGTCGCGTCTCGCAGGCAAACGAGAAAGGCCGGATCGAAGCGGACCTTCACTGTGAGATTCCGGTGAGGCGACGGCTTGCCATCGGCCATCAACGGCTGCCAGATACCGGAAGTCTTGAGGTGATGGAACGGCAGACGCAATTCGAGCGGTGGCCGTTTGCGGTCGGCGATGACTGAATTGAAAAGACTGAAACGGAAAGCGAGGTCGGGCGATAGCGGCAACTCTGAACCGGTTATCTCTCCTCGGTCGGCCATTTCGAGGATGACCAAGAGTAGAAACGGCTTGTGTGGCGCCGGGTCGCCGCCCGCGCGATCGACCTTGAGGGCCGCGAGTTGGTGCAGCCAGCGGTCTTGTTGTGTTGCCGGGGGCATTCAGCCGCTCTCGTCTTTCCGCCCTTTTCGATGCCGCATGCGTCCGCGCCTTAACATAATAAAAGCGCGGAGCCCCAGGAGTTCAGGGTTTCTTCTCCGTATTGTCGGTTGCCGCACGCTCGGTCGCTTGTTTCGCGGCACCCAACCACTCCAACAGGATCTTCCGGTCCACGAGGGTGCATTCGGTGCCGCGCCCGAACTCGCGGGCGTCCTCGGTGAACTCGCTGTTGGTGACGACCATGGCCTTGGTGCACTTGTAGTACTTCATCCCGGCCACGGCGTCGCTGATGGCCTTGCGCGTAATCCTGTTCTTGGAGCGCTTGACCTGCACCGCGATCCGCACTTTGTCCTTGTTGGCAATGAGATCCACGCCGTAATCGTTGGATTCCCGCAGCTTCCCAACCTCGTAGCCTTGTTTCTCCAGCAACTGCTTGACCAGTTTTTCGAACGCCACGCCGGACATTTTATCCACCTGGACGATATCCGGAACCGCATTGGTGGCCGCGGATTTCGGGGCATTGGTGGCGGCGGACGCCAGGGAGAGCGTCAGAGCATAGACAACGATCACGGCGGGAAGGCTTGCTTTCATCGGAACTTCACCGCCCGGATAGCCGCCAAGTGAGGCAAAGTTCGCCATGCCTGCGGCCGCCATGCGCATCCACGCCCCGGAGAAGAAGCCGACGCCCCGGCTGTAGGACTCCGCAGCGCACAACGCCGTTTCAAAAAATCCTTGATCAAGTCCGAATTCGATGTCGTCAGGCCAGTCGGCCAGTTACGGTCTCTTAGGTTATTGCCGCTTAACATGGTTAATTGCTACCAAAAAAGTGGGAACAGAACCATATGAAATAGAACCCGCCTCATTCCCCGCAGGAATGGCAGCGATCAGATCCGGGGATGGCCTCCCCCCGCCATGCCGGTTACCCCATGGCATCAAAGATCATCCGTTATTTTTGGAGGTCATTTTTTGGGGTCAGCCTTTTTTGGGGTCAGGGCTCGTCATTCGCCATTTCGGCGAAGTTTATTCACCACGGAGGCGCGGAGTTCATGGAATATGCGAAGGCAGCGGCCTTCGGTCTGCGTCCGGCGCACTGTAGCGCTTGAAAGTCCGGCTCCCCGCCCTCCGCTTGACGGTTTATCGCTGCTGATCGGTTGGCTCCGGTGTGCTTGAAGTTGGCTTGGCCGGGGCCGACGGGTTGTGCATTCGCGGCTGCGGCGTCAGCGTAATGATGAGGGTCTTGCGTCCGTTGCCGAACAGCCTCTCCCAGTTCGCTTGCCTCTCGGCGGAAGGCGGTTTCGCTCCCACCCTCCGGTTGATTTCCTGCACTCTTTCTGACGTATATATAATGCCTCAATCCTTCTACGCTTCACGTATCTTTTTTTACCTTTTGTTCCAGGCCGTTCCGGTGTGGGGATGATCGGTGTTTTTGGTCAGCGCAAGATTCGGGTCTGCCGCCGTCAGCAGCCGGTCGCGCAGGCAGCGGGCCTCGCGCAGCAGCCCTGTACCGAGCGAGTGCCGGACTCGCGCCTTGGTGTAATCGGGCCGGTGGATCGTGTAATGCAGCCACCATGTCCCGTTGTTGTTCCACAGGTGGTGGTTGGGGTTGCCGAGGGGAACCCGGATGCTTAACTGCGTGCTCATGCGTTGCTCCTTCCGTACCGCAACGCATCAGGAATCGGCGTCAACAAAAAAGGCCATCCTGCATCAGGACGGCCTTTACGCCCGGACTTTTTTCCCTTCCCGTGAAGGGCGCATCTGAGGGGAGCAACCGGCTCCCATCAGGCCACCGTGGGATTCCGTCCTCGGTTGGCAGGCCCCGCACTACGGCGGGACCATTCCTGATGCCGCGTGAACCCTACATGGCCCCGGCCTTGCTGTCAACCGAACAACGAACGCTTTTTGTGTCATAAAACGGTAAGCTGGCGGTAAATCCTTGCCGCCGCTTACAGGCCGGCTAGACTGCAGCCCATGACGAAACGCCAAATATTTCAAGCGTCGAGTTGCCTCGGATTATTCATAGCCGCTGCACATTCATTCACCCTCCGCCTGCCGGGCGGCCTGAGGGCCGCCCGCCTTGCTCAGGATTAACCCTGAGCGCAGGCCCGGTTTTGCGGGCCGGAAGCGAAGTCCGCAGGGCGGCTGGTTCATGCTTCCATGAACAAGCCGGGCTAAAGGACTTGCCAGGTTCATTTGCCGGGTCATAATCGCCCCAGCTATGCGCCCTTTCCTGTTTTTTTCGTTTCTTGCTTTGACGGCCATGGTGCACGGCGCGGAGCCGGTGTCGGTTCCGCCGCTGGCGTTCACGCATCGCACGCTGGCCAACGGACTCGACGTCTATGCGGCTCCGGATCACACAACCCCGAATGTGGCGATCCACGTCTGGTACCATGTCGGTTCGAAGGATGACCCCGCCGGGCGCAGCGGGTTCGCGCATCTCTTCGAGCACATCATGTTCAAAGGCACCCGGCATACCAAGCCGGAGACAATGGACCGGCTGACGGAGGACGTGGGCGGTATCAACAACGCCTTCACCGCCGACGACGTAACGGTCTACCACGAGATCGTGCCCGCGCATCATCTCGAGCGCCTGCTCTGGGCCGAGGCCGATCGCATGGCCGCGCTGAAGGTCGATGCGCATAATTTCCAGTCCGAACGCGAGGTGGTGAAAGAGGAATATCTCCAGAGCGTCGAGGCCGAGCCTTACGGGCGTTTCGGCGAGGACATCATCAAGAAATCCTTTGTCGTGCATCCTTACCAACGCCCGACGATCGGCACTATCGCCGAATTGAACGCCGCGACCCTTGAAGATGTCCGCGCCTTTCACAACACGTACTACCGGTCCGACAATGCAACCCTCGTGGTCGTCGGCGATTTTCAGCCGGCCCAACTCGACGCGTGGGTGGATAAGTACTTCGCGCCGATCCCCAGGCCGGCCGGCCCCGTGCCCCGCGTCACGGCCCGGGAGCCCGCGCGGACCAGGGAACAGCGGTGCCGGGAATTCTATCCGAACGTGCCGCTGCCCGCCGTCGCCGTGACCTATCTCGGCCCGGCGGCGCGCAGCGCGGACGCCCTGGCCCTCGAGGTCGCGCAGGAGATGCTCGCCGGCGGCAATTCGTCGCGGCTCTATCAGCGGCTCGTCTATGAAAAGCAACTCGCGCAAAGCGTCGAGTTCCAGGCGGACCTGCGGGAAGATATGGGATTGCTGGTCTTCCGGGTGGTGCTCGCCCATGGCAGGAGCGTGGCACAAGTCGAGCGCGCCCTGCTGGCGGAGATCAGGAGATTTGCCGCCCGCCCGGCAGGCGAGGCGGAGGTGGCGAAAGCAAGAAACCGGCTCCTGACCGACCGGTTGCACGAGCGCGAGACGTGCCAGGGCAAGGCCGCCGCCCTCGCCCAGGCGGCCGTCGTGCTCGGCGATCCCCGCCGGGTGGACACGGACCTGACCCGGCTGCAGAGCGTCACCGCGGCGGACGTTCAACGGGCGGTCCGGACGATCTTCACCGAACAAAACCGGCTCGTGTTCGAAGGCCTGCCCGAGACGATGAAAGAGACGAAGCGGTAAATGAAAGCGCACTTTATACTCCTCGTGCTCCTGGCCTGGGGCGCGTCTGTCTTGCGGGCCGCAGAGGGCCAGTTGCCAACGCCGCCGGCGCCCGCGGAGCCGCGCGAGATGAAGCTTCCCCAGCCGGCGGAAAAGACGCTGGCCAATGGTCTGCGGGTCGTCGTGGTGGAGCGTCCCGGATTGCCGCTCCTGTCGGCTGAATTCGCGATCAAGAGCGGCGGCGAGGTTGATCCGCCGGAGGCGGCAGGGGCGATGTCCATGCTTTCCACGCTGCTCATGCGGGGCGCGGGCCAACGCAGCGCCCGGCAGCTCGCGGAGGCCATCGAAGCGTTGGGCGGGGCGATTGATACGGGCGCGGGTTGGGATGCGACCTCGGCGCGCCTGACGATCATGTCGCCGCACGCCGCCGCGGGACTCCAGCTGTTGAAAGACGCCGTACGGCGACCCACGCTCGCCTCGGCCGAGGTGGAGCGCTTGCGCGCGGAAACACTCGATGAACTGCGGGTGACGATGGAGGAACCCGGCACGCTCGCCCGGGCCGCCCTCGCCCGCCTCATCTTTGGCGAGGAGCCCTACGGCCATCCGCTCCAGGGCACGCCGAAGAGCGTGGCGCGCATCACCCGCGCCCAGCTTGTCAAACTGCACGCCACGTACTTCCGGCCGGACAACGCGGTCCTGGTTTTTGCCGGCAAACTCACCGCCGCGCAGGGGTTCGCCTGGGCCGAACAGTTCTTTGGCGATTGGCAGAACCCGGTCACGCCGCTGCCCCCCGGTCGCCCCGCGGCGCCCGGAGGCAAACCTCGGACGGTGATCATCGATATGCCCACCGCCGGTCAGGCGGCCGTGCTGGTGGGCCGGGCGGCCATCACCCGGAAAGCCCCGGACTATCTGCCCGGTTTGGTCGCGAACACCGTGCTGGGCGGTGGCTACAGCGCGCGGCTCAATGCCGAGATCCGCGTCAAGCGCGGCCTGACGTATGGCGCCCGGAGCGAACTGGGTGCGTGGCGCCGCGGCGGTTGCTTCGTCGCCGCGGCCCAGACCAGGAACTCCGCCGGCCCGGAGGTCGCAACCCTGATGCGCGCCGAACTCGATCGCCTCGGCGCCCAACCGGTCCCCGCCGACGAGCTTAACCCGCGCACGAGCACGCTGACCGGCGCGTACGGACGCGCGCTCGAAACCAACAACGGCTTTGTCAGCGAGCTCGCCCATCGGGCTGTGCAGGAGCTTCCGCTAAGTACCCTCCAGGCCTTCCCCGCCGATGTCCGCGCCGTGAAACCGGAGGCGGTCCAGACCTTTGCGCGCGAACATCTGCGTGGCGCGGACACCTGCGTCGTCATCGCCGGGAAGGCGGAAGATTTCCGCGCATCGCTCGAACGGACTTTCCAAGACGCCGTGGTCATCCCCCAGAAGGATCTCGATCTCGAGGCCCTCGATCTCCGCGCCCCGGGAAGCAATCGCTGACCCGGCTGATGTACGCGGCCCTTTGCGATCCAGGGCAGACGCATCAAAGTTTACAAGATGATGAGGGGATCGCACATTGCTTGCGACGGCGGTTTCGAGGTGGCGGCTTGAGCCAAGCCGCCCTACCGAACCCCGGCGCGCTGCTCAGGATCATCGCTAGGCCCCCCATCCGCGCTAGGGAACTCGTTAAAGCCCGCGCCGACAGCTTTTGATCTGCTTGCCAGCGCGCTTTGCAATGACGTAGTATTCCCCCGATAAATGCTCCCGTAGCTCAGGTGGATAGAGCATGGGATTTCTAATCATAATCCACTCTTTTATCGCATTTCCTCCCGTCTGGTCTTTCGTCATCAATTGCCTGCGATTAAGCATCTTGCAACAACTTCGTTGTTGTCCTGAATATTCATGAATCCGCTCTAATTCGGCCACCGGGTTACAATTTTGGGTTACATATTTTCGCATTCTTGAGGATGCTTTTTCCCCGCCGCATTCCGAGTGCTGCTTGTGCTCCGGCCTGACCGTCCGCCCGGAACGGCACAGGCGGCCGTACAGGCGCTCCGGCACAAGCGGCCCTCCGATTGCGGCAACTGCCGCCGGGCAATGCGTCCCGACCGACCGCAACGGCGGCGGGACCCTTTGCTTTCCGTCGGCTTTTCAAATCTGCCGGTCAGCGCATTCGCGCTGTTGCTTTTGACGGTGGGACGCTGGCGTCGCGTATTGCGGGCGCCGCGGCATCACGCCTGGCGCCGCCCAACCGGGCCGACACCCGCTGCTCGCAACGGGCCTTGCGTGCATGACTCAAGCCCGGCGCTTGAGACATTCACGCACCCCGATCCGGCTCCAGGGGACCGGCCTCGCAGCTCCGCCGATCCCCGGACCGGCTTGGGGACCGGCCCGCTGGTGCTCCGCTACGCGCCGTTGGCGGCTGGGCTCCGCAACGCGCGGGAGTCGGCCCTTGGTCGGCTGGGCGAAATCCGCTCTGCCCGCCGCTCCGCCAGCGAACCACCGTCATGACGGCCGCCGTCGCAGATTCCCTCAGCGGGAGACTGCTTCCCGGCGGCTACCACATTGCGGTCAGCGCGCAACCGGCCCGCCAACCCCTTCCGGCTGCGGACATACCCGCACCGGCCCCGGCATCAAGGTAGTACCGAGGCACGGTCTCCACCTTGACCCCGTTTCCGGCGCGGGTGACTGGCCGGGCGGGCTTGGCATGCCGGTTGCAATCGCGCTGTAGCGCGGCCAGAGCCCCGCGCCTCTCGTGCCTTACGGCGTACCCTTTCTCGGCAGGGTTGTCTTTTGCTGCTTTTTCTGGCCGCGGCCACCGCCCGGTTCCTTTCCCTTTTTTTCTCCGCTGTCTGCCACCGCGCCGCTTGCGCCTTTGCCGTTTGCTCGTTCAACCGGTTCCCGAAGCAAACGGCGAAAGGCGAAGCGGCTGACAGCGAGAAAAAAAGGAAAACAGAAAGGAACCGTGCATGAAAAAGCAGCAGACAACCCAGACCGAGAAAAAGACGGAAGCACCGGCTCAGGTCAAATCAGCTGTACGCGAGATCGTACGGCAGATCGGCGGCAGTCGGGCATATCGGCGCAACTGGACCGCCAAACTGACGGCCCTGTGCCAAGCGTTCAACGCCACGCGACTTGAACTGGTCCCCGCAGCACCCCGGCACCATGTGTCCTTTGAGGACGGTGGAACCATCTGAGGAGCACCATGGAAACCACCTTTGACCGTCAGAGAAGAATGCAGAACCAACTGCGCCCCGCTGAGGAAATCGTGGCCGAGTTGCGCGCCACCCTGCCGGCCGTGTTGCCCTGCACCGCGAAAGTCGGCGCTTGGCTGTGGATTCAGTTCCCGGCCCGGCCTGATTCGGCAACGCTGGCCGCTGTAAAACAGCTTGGCTTTTCATGGAACCGGGACCGCTGCGCCTGGCAGAACCCGTGCGGAGTCTTCCGCCGCCGCAGCCGCACCCACGACCCCCGCGACCTCTACGGGGAAGAACCCGTTACCGCCTGAAAGGACCAGCCATGAAACGACTACCCAAGCCCCAGCCCTTGAAGACCGGTGAAGCCTACATCTTCAGCGACGGCAAGCTTTACCGTGTCGGCCTGTTGAACGCCTGCCGCGCCCGGCTTGACCCGCTGTGGCGCAAGCGGCGGGTGATTGTGTCCCGCTTGCACGACACCCGCGCCGAAGTCCTGACCAC
>CAIQIC010000281.1 GCA_903871765.1 uncultured Lentisphaerota bacterium | reverse complement strand
GATCTGTCCGAAGATTGACGTGCAGGTCTGGAGCGTCATAGGCCGCGAGTTCACCATTGCCACCAACCAGGTGGACTTTGCCGTGCCGAAACGGTTCGGCCTCGTCTATCGCGACAAGGACAACACGGACAAGACACCGCTTTGCATCCACCGCGCCCCGCTCGGCACGCACGAACGGTTCATCGGTTTCCTCATTGAACACTACGCAGGCAATTTCCCGCTCTGGCTCGCGCCCGAACAGGTCCGCGTCCTGACTATTGGCGACGACGAAGCCGTCGTGAACTACGCCAAAGGCGTCGTCGACGAACTTCATGCGCAGCATGTTCGTGTCGAGGGCGACTACGACACCGACAAGATCAACGGCAAGGTTCAGGACGCTGAGAAAGCCAGAGTCCACACCATGTTAGTCATCGGTCCGCGCGACGTGCAAGCCGGCGCGGTGAGTGTACGCCTCCACGGCAAAGGCAGCCTCGGCGCGAAACCGAAGGCAGAAGTGGTGGCGGATATTCTGCAGGCGATCAAAGAGCGGCGGGCGTGAACAAAATGAAGTGCGGGACGCGTGAAGAAACAACGGCTCACCGCCAAGGGAGTTGACGCGCCAGCTACCGCGACCGTCAGCACGGGCGGTTCTTCTTCCGCAGTCGTGCTCCGTTTGGTCTCGCCCCGGTTGGCGGCCGTCCTGCTCATCGCTGCGGTCCTCCTTCCCAACATCGGGGCGCTCACCTGCGGATTCGTTTTCGACGACCTGCCGATGATCGTTGAGAACCAGAAGTTGCATTCCCTATCGACCCTACCGCAGGCGTGGAAATCTGGGATCTGGCCGGACGGTCGTTCCATACCGGCTTTGCGGCCCGTATCACAGGCGGTGTGGGCAACCCTCTGGATCGCCGGCGGGGGTTCGCCCGTGCCGTTCCACGCCGCCAACCTTCTCCTCGCTGTCGGGGCCACGCTTCTCGCCTGGAGTCTGCTACGCGAGGTGGCGGCCCCGAACGTTGCATTTCTCGCGGCTCTCGTATGGGCGCTCTTTCCGATCCACACCGAGGCCGTCACCTCCATCATCGGTTCGGCGGAGTTGCTGGCCGCGGTCTTTGGGTTCGCCGCCGTCCTCCTTCACCGGCACGGAAGACCCGGCCCGGCCCTCCTCCTTTTCGCGCTGGCGGTCTTCTCGAAGGAGAGCGGGGCAACATTCGCCGGAGTGGCCGGCGTCCTGTGGTGGCTGACCCCGCCGCGCCCGGTTTCGAGAAAGATCCTCGCCCGCGACGCGATTGCTGCCGGGGCGGTCGTCTTGGCGGCTCTCATCGCCCACCGCCTCGCCGCCAAAGGACCGGCTCTCATTCCGCCGATGGACAATCCGATGTCACTCCTCCCCTGGGGCGGGCGGATTCTGACGGCCCTCTGGGTTCAGGTGCTTTATCTCGGGAAGACGTTTTTCCCGATCGAATTCGCGGCGGACTATTCCTACAAGCAGATCCCGCTGGTGATGAGTTTCGACAACCTGCGTGCTTTCGCCGGTTGTCTTCTGGTCATCGCTGCCGGGGTCGCATTTTGGAGATGGCGTTCCGCCCGCCTCCCGGTGGCACTTTGGGTCATTCCTTTCACGCCCACAGCGAACGTCCTTTTTCCTATCGGAACGATCATGGGGGAGCGCCTCGCTTACGTTCCTTCACTGGGAGCGGCTGTGGCGCTCGCGCTGTTGCTGGTCCGGTTGCCCCGCTGCAAGCTCGTACTAGTCTGCTCGCTTCTGATACTCGTCTGCGGAGCGGGGACCGCCGTCCGAAACATGGACTGGAGGAATGCGGATGCGTTTTACCCGGCGCTCGTGAAGGCGTCGCCCGCGAGCACGAAGGCGTGGTATTTTCTTGGCGTGTGGCACTCGGCCCGCGGGCGGGACACCGAGGCGCTGGCTGCTTACGACCGGGCCATCGAGATTTTCCCAGCCTACCCCGAGGCATTGAATAACCGCGGGAACACTCTCGTGTCTCTCGGCCGGATCGAAGAAGCGAAGGACAGTTACCGTCGCTGCCTCCGCTTCGACCCGACCCATAAGGGGGCAGCCGCCAGCCTCTCCGCCTTGGAGGCTGGCTCTCTCTTCACCCCCCAACGGCGGAGGCTATAACTGGCGCATCTCGACACCACCACCGAGCAATTGATGAGTCGTTGGTAGGGCGCGGTGGCCCCACCGCGCCGCCCCACCATTCCCATCACGTTCCCTGTGGCGGGCTGGGGCCAGCCCGCCCTACCGGGGCTGATCCTTGGTGCGGCGGTAGTATCAAGACACGCCCGAGTCGCAGAAGCCGTCTATTTATTGATTGAACTCAAATCAATGCCGGGAGTAGTCTCAATCGGTTTTGAAGCCTGTCGCTGGGAGGAACCGCAGAAGAGTCAACTGACAGCGCAGACTCCAAAGAGATAGTAATCACAAGGAAATGCGCAGAATGGATCAGAGCCACGCCATAGGCGGATAAAACTTGTGAAGACAAACGATACCATTTGCGGAACTATGGCAGCCCCGACAATCCGCCGGGCGGCGGAATGTCAGCCCCTCTTTCGAGGTCTCGCTTTCCTGTCGGTGGTCGCGCTGCTGCTGGCGGGAAGCGTTCCAGCACTAGCCCAGACCAACACTACCTACGCTTGGGTCAACTTCGTCGGCCTGCCGGGCGGCTGGGGTAACGCCAATGGCACGGGCAGCGCGGCGCGGTTTGGTACTGAGGACGGCGGTCCTTCCGGCGTGGCGGTGGACAGCGCCGGCAACGTATTCGTGGCGGACAGCGGCAACGACACGATCCGTAAGGTGACGGCGGCGGGGGTGGTGACGACACTGGCGGGCAGCGCGGGAAATTCTGGCAGTGACGATGGCACGGGCAGCGCGGCACGGTTTGGTACTGGGGGCGGCGGTCCTTCCGGCGTGGCGGTGGACAGCGCCGGCAACGTGTTCGT
>CAIQIC010000280.1 GCA_903871765.1 uncultured Lentisphaerota bacterium | reverse complement strand
GTGGCGCGGATCGGGCCGCGCAGATCACGCGTGATACCGGCCCGTCCGCTGTGTTGTCGGGGATCGCCGCGTATACGTATACAGCGGCGACCCCGCCGCCTTGCGGCCAAACCGGTCTGACGCGCTCCTGCGCGGGGGCTTCGCCCGACCCGATCCGCGCCACGTTTATGCCCATCGCGAGGCGCGATGGGGGGGGAGATGATCAGACAGATTTGGCCTACATCAGAGCTTCGGTACCCTTGAGCTGCTGGTATTCGGCCAGGATCTCCGCCTCGTGCCGGCGGTAATTGTTGTCGGCGAACTTGAGGAAAATCAGGCCCAGTACGGGCGTGGCGTACTCGCTGGACTTGAGGTCAGAATTCGCGCGCAGGTTGTCCGCCGCGCTCCAGAGGTCGGCTTCAAGTTGTTTGAGTTGTTCGCGCGTCATAAACCCAACGCCAGATCCTTTCCGGCCAGCACATTCCAGCGCATAATGTTTCTTTTACATGCCGCCGGGCGGCGGGCCGCCGCCGCGCGGGCCGCCCGGCCCACCGAACATCGAAGTGCTCTGGATGGTTTTCTGGATGTATTGGACGAACTTCGTGGCGTCCTCCCCTTTGTAGCCCGCCGCGGACGCCGCCTGCTGCAACAGGATGTCGCGCTCCTGGCCGGCGAGCATGCCGAGGTCCGCCATCGTTTGGCCCATGGCCTGGCGCAGGGCGGTGTCGGCCTCCGAACCGGGTTCAGCGGAGGACTGCGTCCGCTGGGCCCACAGCGTATCCATCGCCGCCAGGGTTTGCAGCAGCTTCGTGTGCGTCGCCTTCTGCTCCGCGCTCATGCCCTGCGTGTCCATTGCTGAAAGAAACGCCACCCGGTCCTTTTGATCCTGCTCCATGCGCTGGCGGAACTCGTCCCGCCGCTTGACCATCTCGGCGTATTGCTCGGGTTGCTCCTTCTTGAACTGCTCCATGCGGTCGGCGAACGACGGACGATTCCCGCCCGCCGGAGCCTCCGGCTCGACCGCTTTCGCCTGCCGGGCTTTTTCCAGCTCGGCGTCGCGCGCCGCCAACGCCTGCTCCAATTCCAGCACGCGTTGCCGCAGCGCCGCGGCAGCGCGCGCGGACGCTTCATCCCGCACCACCACCGTTTTGGGTTGTGCCTCGTCCCGAACCGGTCGCGGCGCGGACTCCACCGGCACCGGCGCCTCGGGCGGCGCTGTTGTAAACCACAACCGCGCGTGCTCGAACCCCGCCCCCGCCACCAGGCAAAACAAGATGCCAGCCCCCATGAGCCCGATTTTTTTGGTCTGCATTGTTCTTCTCCACGATAGGCGCGATGCGCCAGCGCTTCAAATTCCAAGCCGCATTTTGCGCCGCAGATCAGCCGTCGTCAACCTCCGCGGCTTGGGTCAGCGGGGCCGGGGCACCACGCGCCAGTGGTCGCCATCCGTCAGTACGATGAGGCTCTTACCCAGGTAGGCGAAGATGATGCCGTCCATGTCCGTGCCCGCCATCAGGGCGATATTCTTGCGGGCAGGCGTGACGAATTCCACCGTCTCACCCGCGCCCAGGCCGGTGACAATCCGCACCGGTTCGAGTTGGATGCGGCTCGCGTAAGGCACCGCCAGCGCCTGGGTCAGGTCTGAATTCGCCCCCAGCCGTTTCGCTTCCAGCACATAGCGCTGACGCGGGAACCCCTTGAGCGCCCGCATCTCGGCCAGTTGATAGAGCCACGGGTCGCCCCAACGGTCCGTGAAGGGCGGCGGGGCCACTCCCTTCAGCGCCTTGATTGCTTCCAGCGAAGCGGGGAAGGCAACGTCGCGCACATAGACTCGCATCAAGGCGGACCGGACCAGTTCCCGATCCAGCCGGGTCAGCCAGCCGCGCGCCAGGTCGGCGCCCGCCTTCGGCAGCGCGTCGTTCGACGGGGTAATCATGGTCACCAACAGCCGCACGGCCTCGTTGGTCTGCCGCGCCTTGAGCAGGTGCCAGGACTCCAGTCCCCGCACCACCACGGCCAGCGGATCGCTAGGTGACTTGGTCTTGAACGTCCGGCAGGCTTCGGCGAACGCCGCCGGGTTGGTGGCCGCGTTGGTGTGGCCGGCCCAGACCAGCCAGAGACCCTGCTCGTCCGCCGCCGTCTCCTGGCCGCGACAGGCCGCACCGGCGGCCACCCATACCGTCGCGCACAGCAGGACCTTTGCGCTCCATCTCCGCATCATCATTTGTCTTTCGACGGCTTTCGCCCACCGGCTTCGACTCAACGAGCGTCCAGTCCTTGCGTGACGTCACAACGTCATACCGTGGCGTCACTCCGCGCCGGCGCGCAGCAGCGCTTTCCGGGCACACAGGATGGACCAAAACAGCCCGGCCAACAAGAGCGGATTCGCAAAAGATGGTTTTTTCGGTCGGGGAACGTGCTAGCATGCGGTGAACGGATGTTTGCCGTCCAAGCCTTGGCAGCGCGGCGGTGAAGGGACCGCAATATAACATGCGCTACGCGATATTTTCCGACATCCACGCCAACTGGCAGGCCTGGTGCGCGGTGCGCGCCGACTTCCGCGCACAGGGAGCGACCACGGCCATCTGCCTCGGCGATGTCATCGGCTACGGGCCCAGTCCGCTGCGCGTGCTGCGGGATGTCCGGCAGTGTTGTGACAACATGCTGTTCGGCAATCACGAGGCCGCGGCGCTGGGGCAGCTCGATGTGGACATCTTCACCCCCGAGGCGCGGCGCGCGGCGGAATGGACCGCGACGCAGCTCGACGGGGACGCGCGGCGCTTCCTCGGCGAGCTGCCCATGGTGATCGAGGACGAGGACATCCTGTTTGTCCACGCGGAACCGGTCGCGCCGGAGGCGTGGGGCTACGTGGAAACGAGCGCGGATGCGCTGGCCTGCTTCCAGGCGACGCAGGCGCGCCTGATCTTCGTGGGCCATACGCACTTCCCCGAGGTGTTCACCCTGCGGACCGTCGGCGTGGTGACGCAGACGCAGCCGGCGGAGTTGACGCTGGACGCCGGCGCCCGCTATCTGGTTAACGTCGGGTCGGTGGGCGATCCCCGCGACGGCACGGCCCAGGCGAGTTATTGCCTCTTCGACACCGCCACCCGCAAGCTGAAATGGCGGCGGGTGCCGTTCGATCTGGACGCGCTGGCGAACGAGATCCGGCAGCGGCCGCAGTTGGAACTGCCGTGGTTCTTGCAGGAACGCGGGGCGGCGACCGTCCGGCGCACCCACGCCATCCGCGTGCCCATGGTGGCCGCGACGCCCATTCGCATCACGGCCAGCCGCGCGCGCATGAAGGTGGATTTCAGCCGGATGCAGGCGCTGGCCAGCCCCGCCGGTCCGACGACCCGCCCGGCCGTTCCCCCGGCCGCTGCGCCGGCTGTCCATCCATCCCCGCCCCGGCCGCCGCGCAAGGCCGGGCACAAGGGCATTTTCTTCATCGGCCTGGTCCTGGCCGCGTTGCTGACCGCCGCGGCGTTCGTCTATCTGCGGACCGCCGGCACGATCACGCTGACGGCGCAGCAAGCCGCGCTCGCAGGTCGGACGATCCGGCTGGAGAAGAAGGACAACCTGCCGGTCCATATCGCCTTCTGGAGCCAGCCCGCGGACGCCGTCACGTGGACGGTGCCGGTGCAGCGGGCCGGCACGTACGCCATCACCTTCGTGTATGCGCTGGCGCCCCGCGCCGGCGCCAGCAGCTTCGATCTGCGCTGCGGCTCGACCCGGTTGCTCGCGCAACTACCCACCACCGGCTCGTGGTACACGTTCCGCTCGGCGGAGATCGGGACCATCTCCCTGGCGGCCGGCACCCAGACGCTCGTGATCCGCGCCAACGGCCGGATCGCCGGCGGGCTGATGAATCTGCGCGCCGTCAAGCTGCATAGGGTCAACTGAGGCGGAGAGGGCGTGCGAAGTTCAAAGTGCTGAGTAATGAGTGATGAGTCAAGCGGTGACCACTCCTTTAATCGGACTGTATTGCGGCGGCCTATCAGCATAGCTATAATGCTGCTCGGCCGTTCCTCTGATGGTTGCTAGGAGTACGTCCGCTGAGCAGGATGTTGGAGCAAAGAAGGAGATCATATGCAAGACGACAGACCTACATTCACCGCCCAGTCAATTCAAACCCAGTTCGTGATTCTAGCCGTGACATGGTGGATAGGGTATCCCCTCCGTATCATCGGCGAGTTTCTGCCGAAAGCCGGAGAGCTTCTGCTTGGCCTCGTCTGTATTCCGGCGCTCATCGTGGCAACCGTGTTCTGGTGCATCCTGCTGTACCGTCAATGGACTCTGCTACAGGGTCACGGTGCGCGGGTCACTCCGGGCAAGGCCGTCGGGTTCGGGTTCATTCCGTTCTACTGCTTTTACTGGTGGTTCGTTGCCTACGCCGGACTGGCGACGGATACCAACAACTACCTGAAGACGGCAGGCATTACGTCCAAGCGCATGTCGTTCGGACTTGCGGTGACCGACTGCGTCATTTCGATCCTAGCCTGTACAATAGGATTGATTCCGAAAGTCGGAGCAGTCTTCATGGTTCCTTTGATGATCATTGGCTTCATCCTTGTCTTGCAGCAACGGGACTGTGTCCTGGCCATCATGCAACAGAAATTGGAAAGGCTCCAACCAACTTCTGCTGGTGACGTCCTAAAGGCCGCGCCAGAGAAGTGACGTTACATCCCCACCTCCGCGGCTCCGCTCATGCCCGCCGGAAAATGGTTCTGCCGTCCATGATTCTGTCGAAATCCGATGAGCGGACGGTTTATCCACCGACCGCCGTCTTGTGGGCGGGGCATCCTTGCCCCGCGTCTTGCAGGGGCGCCGTCTCGCCGGCGCCCGCCCGGACAGGTACCGGCCCTTCAGATCTTGTAGGGCGTGTCGAACGCGTCGCACCAGCGGTAGGCGTCGAGCAGCGCGAGCTCGCCCGCCTTGCCGCCCTTGCTCTTGCCGTGCTCCATCCCGAGCACGCCCTGGAAGCCTTGCTGGTGCAGGAACTTGAAGATGGTGCGGTAGTTGATTTCGCCGGTGGTCGGCTCGTTGCGGCCCGGCGTGTCGCCCAGGTGATAGTGCGCAATGTAATCCCAGGCGTTCTTGATGTTGGGGATCAGGTCGCCCTCCGTGATCTGCTGGTGATAGAGATCGTTGACGATCTTGCAGGAGGGGCTCCCGACCGCCTTGCAGATGTCCATGGCCTGGGAGATCCGCGTCAGGAACAAGCCCGGATGATCGCGCGGATTCAGGGGCTCCAGGATCAGGATGCAGCCGCTCGGCTCGACTTCCTTCATGATCGCCTTCAGGTTCACGACCAGGTTGGCAGTCATCTGCTCCAGGGGCATGCCTTGGACCAGCTCGCCGGGCACCACCAGAAACCATTTGCCGTTCACCCGCTTGAGCTGCTCGCAGACACCCTTGTAGTGTTGCGCGTAGCCGGCCTGCTGGTCCGTCCCGGCGACCAGACTCTGCCCCCCGATGGTGGTGCTGCAATACGGGCCGCCCAGCGTCATCCCGAGCTGTTCCATCTCCCTGGCCAGCTTGTCCTGCAGTTCCGCCGGCTTGCCGAGGAAGCCTCCGTCCAGCAGCGCGGAGAAGCCCGCCTCGGCCATGAAGTGCAACTGGGCGATCGGATCCTTGCCCGCGTGCGCCTCGAACATGCCGAACATGGGCGCATACTTGAGTTTGAATTTCTTGTTGGCCGCAGCGGCCGGTGCGACCGCATTCACGTTGTCCGTCGGACCCGTCGGCGTCTGCGCCCGCGCGGTGGACGCCGCGAACCAGCCGGCCGCCGCCGCCGCGCCGGCGCCCAAGAAGCCCCGGCGATTCATCCCCGCATTTCGGATTGTGGAAGCATCGTTTATTTTTCTGTTCATGGAAGGATCCTCAGTTAAAAGATCGCCTGATGCCTCCGGCAGGGCGCCAGTTCCCCACCGCCTGCCCGGCCTGATGTTGCATGCGCGTATCTTCGCCATTGGCGGCAGAAAATCAAGCGCCGACTCCTCAGCAAGTCGCATTTCGGGAAGATGCGGAGCGATTCTTTCCCGGAGCGTGTTCCGCCGATGGCGGATCCGCCTGTGGCGGAAAACGTTACGGAAGAGCCCAGAACCGCTATGAAATCTGCGTAATCTGTGGATAAAACTCTTCATCTGTTCCCCCTGATAATTCCCCGCCGCCGAAAAAATACCGCTGGCGGTAAGCCCCGGCGCTGGCTACCCTGTCCTCCGTCCGGCCGCCGCGCCGGCGGCGCACGGCGGGCCGGGAGGGAGCAAGGGTATGAAACTGCTGATCCTGTACACCTCGGCCGGCAACGGCCACCGCCGCGCTGCCGAGGCGCTCGCGGCCGCGGCCGCCGCCGCGGGCCATACCGCGCTGCTGCGCGACATCCTCGACTTCGTGCCGGCGCTGTTCCGCACCACCTATGCCGCCGGCTATCTCAACCTCGTCCGCACCGCCCCCGAGCTGTGGGGCTATCTCTACACGCAAACCGACCGCAAGGCGCAGCGGCCCGCCGAGCGCCACGTGCGCACGGTCTTCAACAAGCTCAACGCGCACTCGTTCTACCGCTTCCTGCGCGCCGAGGCGCCCGCGGCCGTGGTCTGCACGCATTTCCTGCCGCTCGAGCTGATCGGCAGTCTGTCGCCGCATCACCGCCACAACCTGCCGCTCTTCGGCGTGGTCACCGACTTCGCGGCGCACGCGCTGTGGTACTGCGACAGCGTCAACGCCTACTACGTGGCCAGCGAGGAGGCGCGCCGCCAGTTGCACCGCAAGGGCCAGCCCAACGGCGGCCTGGTCCTCGCCGGCATTCCGGTCATGCCGGAATTTTCCGGACGGACGACGCCGGTCGCCGGACGCGCGCGCCTCGGCCTGCGGCCCGATCTGCCGGCCGTCCTCCTCTTGAGCGGCGCCTACGGCGTCACTCCCACGCTCGACCTGCTGCGCGCCTGCGCCGCCGAGCCGCCGCCTTGCCAGTTCCTCGTCGTGGCCGGAAGGAATCCGAAGCTGGAGCAGGGCGCGCGCGAGGTGGCGGCCGGTACGGCGCTGACCGCGACGATCTACGGCTTCGTGAACAACGTCCACGAGCTGATGGACGCGGCCGATCTGGTCGTTAGCAAGCCCGGCGGCTTGAGCACCGCCGAGACGCTGGCCAAGGGCCGGCCGATGATCATCGTCGAGCCGATCCCCGGGCAGGAGCAGCGCAACGCCGAGTGGCTGCTGGAGAACGGCGCGGCGGTCCGCCTGTACGAGGCCGGCGATGCGCCGTGGAAGCTCGCCAGCCTCTTGGCCGACCCGGGGCGCCTGGCGGCCCTCGCCGCGCGCGCCGCGCAACTCGGCCGGCCCCGCGCCGCCGCCGACATCATCGCCGACGTCGTCCGCCGCAGCGGCTAGGAGAAGAAAATTCTTTGAACCTCAGCGGTACTTGAACCCATTCGTCACGCCCCAGTCGAAAAGAAGCAACGGATTAACAGCGCCGCTATTCTTTCCAATAATGTATCCGACTTCAGCGCCAAGATTTGTGCGCCAGTTTGGAAATACGTTGGTGTACCCAATCATCAGCGACAAGACGCCACTGGCGTCGTAGGTGACATTGGTCTTCTGCGTGCGATAGTAATCCGACTCGACAAACCCGGTCGCTCCTGCATCCCAATCGATATCTTCGAAAATCTTTTCTGCTGGGTTGTAAAAGTCAATTGATGCCGAAAGACTTGTGGGCAGGTTTGATACGGTAATGATTTGGAATGTCGAGTATATCCACGCCGTCCAATTGGTGGTTTGAGGAAGCGGCGGAGGGGGGACTGTTGCGCCCCACCCGACCTTGGCAAAGGGGATGTCGGTTGGCCGGTAATCCGTCGCAACAACATTCGATAATGCCATCGTCTTGGCCTCCGACTCGCTATTGGTAGATACGGCATATCCCGAAAAGAAACAGTTGCTGACATTTGAGAAGGTGTACCAACCGTTTTGCAATCTGCTGGTCAGCGTCATGTTCGTCAGCAGGTCATGAATGCCTGATGTGCCCAGCGGGTTCCACGGCGTCCAGTCAAAGCCGTTGGTGGTAAGATTCAGCCGTGCAAGCAGGCCGGTTACGGTCAATGCCGGGAAGGCTGTTGCGTTAGTATTGGCGGCAAAATAACCGTTGAAGGTTCCATTGGTCAGGCGGGTGCGATCAAGGTAATGCGAAATCAAATTGGTCGCGGCGGCTTGGACTTGGCTGACCAGTCCCGT
>CAIQIC010000279.1 GCA_903871765.1 uncultured Lentisphaerota bacterium | reverse complement strand
TCAGTGGCTTGCCCTCCGTAGCCCTGAGCGGAGCGATAGGCGAAGGAGGGTCAAGGCTGTTGGCGCCCGGCTCCGCGCATGAGCAATTCCTTGAGCGCATCGAGGTGCCGGGTGTAGATGTCGCGCGGCAGACAGTCGTACTGCTTACAGAGCGCGGCCGCCATACCGACGATCTCGCCCATCATGCCGCAGGTGCGCATCACGCGCACCGGGCCGAGGGCCTCGTGGGTCACGCTGATGTCGCGGCCGGCCATGAACAGGTTGCCGATGTTGCGGCTGTACAGGCAGCGATACGGCACCCAGTACGGCCCCTGGTAGGTGTAGCCCCGGCCGGTCGTGGCGCGGGCGATGAATTCTTCGCCCGCGTGCCCTGGCTGATACTGCGGCGCCGGCGTATGCAGGTCGATGCCCCAGGTGCACGGGAAGCAGCCGTCGGGGAAGCGGCGGCCCTGGCGGAAATCGTCGGCCGTCAGTATGACGTCGCCCAGCAGCCGGCGCGACTCGCGTTTGCCGGCGATGTAGGCCGCCCACGCCAACTTGTGGTTCGGATACAGCCCGTCAATATTCTTGAGCGTGTCCCAAGCGCCGTACATCGCCCGCAGATTGAGGTCGCGCACCCGTTCGACTTCGTCGATCGGGTCGCGGTCGAACCCGCTTTCCCAGAACCAGGCGCCCAGGCTCGACAACCCGGGCTTGCTCCACTGGGCGGCCGACTGGCGGCGGCCGGGGAAATCCTTGTCGCGCAGGACGACGGCCCAGGGACAACGCGGGAACGGCACCGGCTGGTTGGACTCGACGACCGACGTGTCGCCCGGCTCGGTGTCGTTGCACAGGCACGCGGGAAACGGCGCAGCGGCGCCGGTGTCCCGGACGTTCCACAGGTTGCTGGCGCCCATGTGCTGCACGCGGGTGACTTCGTGGTCCGCGCCCGCCAGGAAGCCGACGGCGCCATCGCCCGTACAATCGGCGAACCAACGCCCCTCGAGGCGCAGCCGCCGGGCCGTGCGGATGTGCTGGCAAGTCACGGCGCGCACGCGGCCGTCACGAGCCTCGACCCGGTTGACCCGCTGCTCCAGCAGTAGCGTGATCCGGGGTTCGGCCTGGACGACGGCCAGCTTCCGGTCGTCCGCATAGAGGTTGCCGGCCTTTGCATTGCCTGTGCCTTTTTCGGGCACGAGTTCGGCCACCACGTCGCCGACATGCGGGTAAAGGGCCTGGTGGATTTTGCCTTCCGGCCAAACGCGGACCTCGGAGCTGCCGTTGCCGCCCAGCACCGGCCGGTCCTGCACCAGCGCCACGGTGAGGCCGAGCCGCGCCGCGGACAGCGCCGCGCAGGTGCCGGCGATGCCTCCGCCGACTACGACAAGGTCGTAGCGACCACCCGGCTCGGGCTCTTCCGGCAGGCCGAGCGCCGCCCGGCGGAACAGCTCCAGGGCCCCGCGCTCGTTGGGCGGCTGGAACTGCGCATCCTTGCAAAACAGAAGGGCGTCGCAGCGGCCCTCGAAGCCGGTGAGGTCGTGGAGTGCGACCTTGGCCTGCGCGGGCACCTCAAGCATACCGCCGTCCTGCCAGTGCCAGGCGGCCCCTTCGGTGCCAAACGCGGTCGCCAGCGGCCGGCCGTTGACGAGCACCTGGAAGCGGCCCGGTGCGCCCGGCGCCTGCCACGGCGCGACCCAGTCCCGGGTGCGGACCCACACGCGATACGTGCCGGCGGACGGGAAGTTCGCTAGGGTGACGGCGTCGCGCACCGGCTCGCCCAGGCCGTGGGCCAGCAGATACGGCGAGCCCATCTGGTCCATGAACTGCTGGTCAACGACCCACCCGCCGACCTCGTCGAAGTTCTCAGCCTCCAGCAGCACCCGCGCGGCGGCCGGCCCCGGCTCCGCGCTCCGCGCCGGGCCGACGCAGAGGCTGCACAAGACAACTACCAGCAAAAGTGCAGCATAGGCTCTCATGGCTTTCCACTTGTCGCAGATGTTACCAGACGTCATCTTCCGGCGATTGTAATGTCGCCGCCATCAAACAACAGAAATCGTTGACCATCCACGGCCCGGTAGGCAGCAATAGCATTTCTACCTATGCCGACATTCGTGCCTTCAAGCGGATAGGTGAGAGCCGCTATTTTTTTATGGCGCGCCGCCTCCGTTAGGCCGTCAAAATATCCGGTAGCTCTTTGTAGCTCGCTCAAGTTCTCAGGCAGGTTGCCCGCATGACTTGCCCGGTAATTTTCTAAACACTCATATAGATATCGCAATTCTTGTTTGGCTATAGTGTGAGCGGTCTCAACGCGAGAAGGAGGTTCCATTAAAGACGGAAGCCCGAATATAACCACCAACGTGACAATACCCATGCCGCACACCGTTAGCAGCACGATTCGTCTTTTTGCCCTGGACAACATCGACTTGTCTCAATAGCCACGTTGACACAAACAGCAACCGCAACCACTTATGTACGCTCAGCCCTTCCGGCACACGCTGATGTCGTAGCCGCGGCGCCGGCTGGTCTCGACGGCGAAGCCGTACCGGTCGGCCAGCTCGGCGAGCGTGGCGCCATGCTTGGAGACCAGCCACAGGCCGCCACTGCTGCGCAGCGCCCGCGCGGCGACTTCGATGAAATGCCGCGCAATCCGGTGCCCGGCGTAATACGGGGGATTGCCCAGCACGACGTCAAAGGACTCCGGCGCCGGCTGGTATTGGTCGTGATGGAGCACGCGCACGAAGCTCAACCCGTTGAGTTCCGCGCCGCGGCGGGCGCAGTCCACGGCGCGCGCGTTGGAATCCACGAGGACCAGCTCGCCCGTCACCGCCCCGCCGTCCAGCCGCAGTCGTTCCGCCAGCAGCAGGCCCGTCAGTCCGCAACCGCAGCCGAGTTCCAGGATCCGCTGGTCCGGCCGGACTACGGCGCATTCCGCGAGCGCCAGTCCGCCGGTATCCGGCCGGCGGTGGGCGAACACGCCGGGGCGGGAACAGAGCCGGACTTTTTCCGTCGGGGTCGTCGCCGTGAATTCGCACCAGCGCGGCGTCCAGGCCCGGGGATCGCCGCCGGCGAGGCCGCGCCAGATCGCACACACCCGATCGCGGTGCACCTCCTGCAGTTTGCGGAGATGCTGTCCCAGCTTGACGGTGAAATCGCCGCGGCGCTTGGCCGGCGCCAGCGCCACCACCGGGCTGCCGGCAGGCAGGATGTGATCCAGCCGCTCGATGAAGTCCCAAGCCAGGAGCCGGTCGGTCCGGTCATGCAGCAGGAGGAGGCCGGTCTGTTCCGCGGCGGCCGACGCCGGCAGGTCGGCGGCACAGGCAACCCGGATGTTGCGGAAAGGCGCCAGCTTGCTGCGCAGCAGCCGTTCGTCATGCCGATCCAGGACGTTTACATCAATGGTCGCGCCGGGATTGAGTTGGGCCACCACGGCCGGGATCAGCGGCGAGCCATCGGTCAGCGGGATCAACACGCGCCCGGCGCACGCCGGCAGATAGCGCGCCAAGCGGGCTTCATCCGTCCGCAGCTCGGCCAGCCCTTCCACGCGCACCGGCCCGGCCGGGCCAGCCAGCGTCCAGGTCCGGCCCTGGCCGGCCAGGCGTACATGCGTGGTTGGCGTCGTCATCGGAAAGTCCCTGCCCCGGAGCATCAGCCAACCGGCCCATGCTGTCAAGCAGCCCCGCCGCGGGCGCAGCAAGACTGCGTCCCTACATGAACGATTTTGCGGTCGGGCTAGCGGCCGAACGGCGTGACGACACGCAGTTCAGGAAAGGCTGCCGTCAACAAGGCCTGCTCCTTGCGCAGGAACAGCAGCTTGAGGTTCGGGCCGGCATCCATGGTGAAGAACACCTTGACGCCCTCTTCGCGGATTTGGTGGATCTTGCGCATGGCGGCCAGCGAGGAGGGCAGCCAGTACAGGATGGCCGGCCGCGCGGCGATCATGGTGGCATGCATGGCGAGCGCGTTGGCCTCGGCCGTCCGGCCCAGCGCGGCGAAATCGCGGTTGCGAATGGCCGTCTTGAGCGCGGCGAGATCCCGTTCCACCTGGGCGGGCCAAGCGGCGTAGAGCGGAGAAGTGGCGCGGGTCTGTTGCATGGCATGCCGCGAGCCGATTGGTTTTTCCTTCTCGGAGAGCAGCAGCAGGCCCAGGCGCAAGTCGGGCCACACGGCGTCCAGCGGCTCGGCATAGGAATCCATGCCGTTCCGGGCCGCGCCGGCGTGCCACTCGACAAAACCCCCGTAGAGCGAACGGCAGGCGCTGCCGCTGCCGAGCCGGGCCAGGATGGACAGGGCGCGGCGGTTCAGCTTCCAGCCGAAGAGTTCGTTCAGCGCGAGCGTCAGCGCCGCAAAGCCGGAGGCCGAGGAGGCCAGACCCGCCGCCGTGGGGATGGAATTCTTGGCGCGCATGTCAAAAAAGAAATCCGGCGCCGGCCGAAACAAATCCAAGAAAGCCGTGGCCCGCTGGACGAAGGTGGTGTCCGACGCCAGTAACTTGCCATTCAGGCTGATCCGATCCCATTTGGTGCACGGCTTCAGCGTGATCTCGCTGCCGAGGTTCTCCAGCGCAATCGAGAGGCTCGACGTGACCGGCAGATTCAACTCCTCGTCGCGCTTGCCCCAGTATTTGCACAACGCGATGTTGGACGGGGCAAAGGCCGAGCCGGCCGGGCAAACCGCGGGCCGGCGTTGGCCCACCAGGGTCCGCACCACATCCTCCCGCGTTATAGCCGGCTCTTTCTTTTTCACGTTTGTCTCCTAGGTAAACCTACCGCTTGTTCGTACGCTTGCAAGGTTGCCTCGGCCGTACGCCGCCAGGTGAACTCCGCCGCACGGCGCACGCCCTTGGCGCGCAAGTCCGCAGCCAGCGCCGGCTCGGCCAGCACCCGTACGATGGCGCGGGCGAAGCCTGCGATGTCCTCGGGATCCGCCAGCAGCGCAGCGTCGCCGGCGACCTCCGGCAGCGAACTCGTGTTGCTGCAGACCACCGGCGTACCGCAGGCCATGGCTTCGAGCACGGGCAGGCCAAAGCCCTCGTACTTCGACGCCAGGACAAAAACATCCGCCTGCTGGTAGGCCCGCACCAGGTCCGGTCCGGCGACATAGCCCGCCCAGCGCAGCCACGGCTCCAGTCCGAGCGCTCGCGCGAGTTCCGCCGCCTCGGGGTACCGCGGATCCGGGGCGCCGATCAGTACGAGCCGCACCGGCCCCGGCGCCAGGGCCCGCACGCGGGCGAAGATGCGCAGCAAGCCGGTGACGTTCTTATAGGGATCGAACCGGCCCACATAAAGGATTGTGCTAGCCCCGCCTTCCGATTTCCCGGCCGGCGGTTCCGCTCCGCGTCCGGCGGGTCTGTATTCCGACGCCACGCCGTTGGGCACCGCCATCACCGCCGCCGCACCCCGCTCCGACAGGCGCAACAGCCGGCCAATGTCCTGCCGCGCCGCGTCGCTGACTGTCAGGATCAGGTCGGCCCGCGCGCCCACCTCGATCATCAGCCGCCGGAAGAGCGGCAGGCACCGCGTTTTCAGCGCGCGGGGCGTCCACTCCGGATGCAGCAGCGGTATCATGTCGTGGATCGTCACGGCGCATTTGATCCGGGACCGGCCGCCACGCGGAAACGCTCCGAAAGGGATCATGTAGTTCGGGGAGTGGAACACATCCAGTCCCCAGCGGCGCAACCGGCCCGGCAGGCGCAGCTGATTTGACACCGAGAACAGGCCGAACGGCACCCGCTCCATCCGGAAGTTGGGCGCCGCGTCGAGGCCCGCATAGGCCCTGACCCGCTGTTGCACGTCCAGCCGCTGGAACAGCAGCACGTACTCATTCCGCCGGTCCAGTGCCGCCAGCGCCCGGATCAGTTCCTGCGTGTAGGCCCCGATCCCCGACAGCTCCGGGAAAATCCACCGCGCATCAATGCCGATTCTCATGTTCGCTCAGTGGTGCACACGACGGTAAACGTCCCACGTTTGCCGCGCCGTTTCGACCCACGAAAACATTTTCGCCCGGGCCAGGCCCCGTGCCACCAGGTCGGCGCGCCGGGCCGGGTCGGCCAGCAGCGTCATGGCCCGTTCAGCCCAGGCGTCGGCGTCGAACGACGCCAGGATTTCCGCGCCGTCGCCCACCACCTCCGGCAGCGAACCCGCCGCCGACACGAGCGCCGGCGTGCCGCAGGCCATCGCCTCCAGCGGGGTAAAACCGAAGCCTTCGTACAGCGAGGGCAGCAGCAGCAGCTCCGCCCCCGCGTACAACGCCGCCAGGCGCTCGTCAGGCACATAGTCGAGGTAGCGAATGCGGTCTGCCCGGGACGAACCGCGCATTCGCTCCAGGATCGGCGCGTACTTCCAGCCGCGCAGGCCGGCGATCACCAACTCGCCGTCGAATGCCCGCAGCCGCTCGAAGGCCGCGATCGCCAGCGGAAAGTTCTTCCGCGGCTCCAGCGTTCCCACCGCCAGCAGGTACGGCCGGTCCAACCCCAGCGCCTGCCGCGTCGCGCGGATCGCCGCTTCCGGAGGGCGGCCCCAACCCGCCGGCAGCCCGAGCAGAATCGGGAACAGCTTCGCCGCCGGCACGCCGAGCAGGTCCTGGATCTCACGCCCGGAAAACGCCGAGTCCGTGATGATCGCGTCCGCCCGCGCCACGGTGTCGCGGATCTGCGCCGTGAGGTAACGCCGGTTCTTCTCCTCCGCGGCCTCGGGAAAACGCAGGAACGACACGTCGTGAATCGTCACCACCGCCCGCCCCCGCGTCAGCGGCGGCACGATGAAATTCGGGAAGTGGTACACGTCCGCCGCGCCCGCGAACCAGTTGAACGGCGGCCAGCGGATCGTCTTCCACGCTTTCTGCACCACGCGGCCCGGCACCCAGCGCACCGCCCGCTGACGCGCGCCAGGTGTGCCCCACGGCGTCCCGCGGCGCTGGAAATCGAAATAAAACAGCCGCAGTTCATCCGCACCCGCTTGCGGTCCGAGGTGCTCCACCAGCGACTGGGTATAGCGCCCCACTCCCGCCCGCTGACCGACGCCAGCCTGGATATCCATGCAGACTATCATGTGCAAACTCCAGGCTCTTTTTACACGCCCGCGGCGCGGCACGCAAACAACTTCGCCATTTCTCAGCCTTGGCAACCCGGCGGGTTGCGCTATCATCGCACCATGTTTCCGCCATTCATCCATGGGCAGGTGGCGCAGGACTATCCCGATTATCTGCGGGACGAGTCCCGGCGCGCGGGCCGGGCCGACGCCATCGCCTTCCCCACATCGGCCGCGGAGGTGCGGCAGGCGTTGGAACTGGCCCGCGCACGAAACTGGCCGGTGACGCTGCAAGGCGGCCGGACCGGCATCACCGGCGGCGCGGTGCCGGCGGGCGGCCTGATCCTGAACCTCGCCCGCCTGCAACGCGTGCTCGGCCTGCGTCATGAGCCGGACGGCGACCGGTTCTTCGTCACCGTCCAACCGGGCGTGGTGCTGCAGGATTTGCGCCGGCAGCTCCGCGCCCGCGCGTTCGACACGACCGGCTGGAGCGCGGCGGCGCTCCAGGCCCTGGTGCGGTTCCAGGCGGCGCCGCCCCGGTTCTTTCCGCCCGACCCGACGGAAACCACCGCCACGCTCGGCGGCCTGGTGGCCTGCAATGCGTCAGGCGCCTGCACCCTGCGCTATGGCGCCACCCGTGAATATGTCGCCGGCCTGCGGCTGCTGACGGCGGAGGGCGATACGGTGGACCTGCGCCGCGGCCGCGAACGGGCGCAGCGCCGGCAGTTCACACTGCGCACCGACGCCGGTCGCACGCTGACGGGCGCGGTGCCGGCCTATACGCTGCCGGCGGTGAAGAACGCCGCCGGCTATTTTGCGGCGGACGACATGGATCTGGTGGACTTGTTCATTGGCGCGGAAGGCACGCTGGGCGTGGTGACCGAAATTGAAGTGCGGCTGCTGCCGGAGCCCGCGGCGCGCTGGGGCCTGCTGGTGTTCTTTCCGGACGAGGCCGCCGCCCTGCGGTTCGTCAGCGCCGCGCGCAGCACGGCGGAGGCGCCGGCGGCGGCGCTGGAGTTTTTCGATGCGCGGGCGCTGAACCTGATGCGGCGCGAGCGCGAGCACTTCGCCGCGCTCACCGCCCTGCCGGTCCTGCCGCCGGCCGCCCACACGGCGGTGTACCTGGAATTTCACGGGACGGAGGACGCGGTCGACGCGGCTGTCGAAACCGCGGCCGCCCTGATCGCCGCCGCCGGCGGTTCGGCGGACGCCACGTGGCTGGCGGACAGTGCGCCCGAGATGGAAAAATTCAAGGCGTTCCGCCACGCCCTGCCGGAGGCGGTCAACCGGTGGATTGACGAGCGGCGGCGGCAGGCGCCGGCGCTGACCAAGCTCGGCACGGATATGGCGGTGCCGGATGCGGCCCTGGCCGGTGTGCTGGCACGGTATCACCGCGACCTGGCCGCCGCGGGGCTGGCGTATGTGATCTTTGGGCACATCGGCAACAACCACCTGCACGTGAACATTCTGCCGGAGACGCCGGCGCAGTATCAGCAGGGCCGGGCCCTGTATCTGGCGTGGGCGCGGGACATCGTGCGGCTCGGCGGCACGGTGTCGGCCGAGCATGGCATCGGCAAACTCAAAACGGCGCTGCTCGCAGTGATGCTCGGGGCCGACGGCCTGGCCCAACTGCGCGCGGTGAAAAAAATCTTCGACCCCGCCGGCCGGCTGAACCGCGGCAACCTGTTTGTCCCGGATTGATTTCATCCCCGGCGCTGAAACCCATCGCCGTCATGGGCGCGGCTGTATCAGCCGGCCCTGCTCGTCGCGGATGAACGTTGGTCCGTCGCATTCCAGCTGGCGCACAACGTCCGGTTTCCAGAGCAGAAGATAATCGCCCAGGAGGGGATGCCGCCGCCAGGTGGCGCCGGCCGCCAGCGCCGGCATCAGCGCCGGATTCAGCTCAGCCCACCGCCGCGAAATCAACCACAGCGTAGTGTGCGGACCGAGGTTCCAGAGGTACGCGCCGTTGAACGTCGCGGGCCGCAGCAGCTCGCGGCCCATGATGCTTTCCGCCAGCAGCTCGGGGTCGTCGGCGTAATGCAGCCAGCGGTATAAAGCGGAAGCCGATTGGAGGCAATGAAGGTTATCGTCGTAGCGCCACCAGCGGCCGGAGTGATAACAACTGCTGACCGCCAGCGTAACACCCACCCCGATCAGGAACACGTTGCGGCGCAGGTGGCCTTCCGTGGCGGCGTCCAGTAAAACAAACCAGAGTGGCGCCAGCAGCCAGGTGGTGTAGCGCAGGGCGCCGACCTGATCCGAGTTGAAGTTGGCCGTCGCTGTCGCCAGCCAGGTTGCACCGCCAGTGGTCAGGACAACGGCTGCCAGCAACACGGCCTGCCGGCGGCGCGCCAGTGCCGGCAGCAGCAGAAAGCACAGGGGATAAAACCAGACCGCGCCGATGAGCGGACTCAGGAAGACGTCGGCGACGCGGGCCCACGCGGCATACTCCAGGCGCGCCAGACCCAACCCGGCAATGACATTGAAGACGCCGAACTGCTGTTTATTCCACACCAAGGGCAGTGCGATCAGCAACCCCGCCGGCAGATACGACGCCAACCAGCTTGCCCAGAGCGAAAGGGGGACCGACTGCCCACCGGCGGCTTCACGTTCCAGCGGAGGGGGCCGCCGTGGCAGCGCGGCGATCAGGTGCACCGGAAAGAAGCATAGCAGCGGCAAATTCTGCGCCGCCGCCACGGCCAGCAGTGCGGCCGACAGCCCGGGGCGGCGCGGTTGACCGGCGGTCAGCAGAGCCGTGAGCGTCAGGCCGAAACAAAACAGCTCCGGATGCGCCCAATTGAGGTACGCCGGCAAGGGTGTGATCAGCGCCAACAGGCTGATGACCAGCAGGGGCCAGCTCCGCGACCGCCGCCACGCCAGCCAGAACGGCAGCAGCAAGCAGAATAGATTCACCACACGAAACGCATGATACTCCCATCCGCGGCCGCCGAGTCCATGCAGCAGCAGGTACACCGGCGCAACCACCAACGAGTATCCCCAGAAGTGGATGTAACGATAGGCACCCCACCGATCCGGATACAGTCCGCCGAAGCCGCCGCCCGCCTGGCTTTGCTCGCTCAGCTCGCGCGCCGGCGGGCGGGCGCCCTCCAATTCCACGCCGAACGGATTCGTACGGTTCCAGTAATCACGGGCCGCGGCCGTGTCGATGCGCAGTTCGCCGCGCAAGGCGAGCGCCTGCGTCTGCAGGATGTATTCCCGCCCGTCGCCGCGCAGCGCGAGCCGTTGCCGGGCGGCGATCAGCAGGACCAGTGCGCAAAAGATGCCGAACGCCCAACCCGGAGGGTGACACGGTATGCGCATGCCCTTTCCTTAGCAAATGTGTCGCTGGGCATCCAGTCCGCGCCGGTTGCGGCTGGACTTGCGCAAGGCGGCATTGTACACGCTTCGCCATGCGGGTCTTGCTGATCACGCCGCCGATGGTGCAATCGAACGCGCCGTACGCCGCCACGCCGGCACTGACAGGATTGTTGCGCGCCCACGGCCTGGACGTCCGACAGGCCGACCTGTCGCTGGAACTGGCGTTGCGGCTGTTTTCCCGGCAGGGCCTCGCGCAAATCCGCGGCGCGCTGCCGCGCGGATCGTCTACGTCCGCCGTCCGGTTCTTCCGCCGCCATGCGCTGCGTTATATCGCCGTCGTGGAGGACACGGTCCGCTTTCTGCAGGGGCAGGCCCCGGAGCTGGCCGGGCGTATCGCCCGTCGCCGCTGGCTGCCCGAAGGGCCGCGGTTCACCGTGGCCACCCCGGCCTTCCTGCACCGCCATTTCAAGCCCGGCGCCACCCGCGAACGGGCCCGGTATCTGGCCAGCCTGTTCCTCGACGATCTGGCCGACGTGATCCGCGACGGCGTGGATCCGCGGTTCAGCCTCGCCCGCTATGCTGAGTGGCTGGCCCTGGCGGCGGCGTCCTTCGAGGCACTGCACGCCGCGCTGGCAGCGCCGCCCACGCTGGTGGACCGGCTGCTGGATCGGATCGCCGCCCGGCTCATCCGCCGCGTCAAACCCGGCCTCGTTGGGCTGACGGTCCCCTTTCCCGGCAACCTCTACGGCGCGCTGCGGATCGCGCAAACCATCCGGCGCGTTGCCCCGAAAACGAAAATCGTGCTGGGCGGCGGCTATGTGAACACGGAACTACGCCGGCTCGCTGAGCCGCGCTTATTCGACGTCGTGGACTTTGTCACGCTGGATGACGGCGCGCGGCCGTTGCTGGCCCTGATCGAACACCTGCGCGGCCGGCAGCCGGCGCGGTGCCTGTGCCGGACATTCGTTCGCGCGGGGGGCCGCGTGCTCTTCCGCGACGGCGCGCGGAAGCGCGACCTCCCGTTCCGCGAACAGCCCGCCCCCAGTTACGCCGGGCTCGACCCGGACCGTTATCTTTCGCTCTGTGAACTGCCCAACCCGATGCTCCGGTTGTGGTCCGACGGCTTCTGGATCCGGCTCCCGCTGGCCCGCGGCTGTTACTGGCGCCGCTGCGCCTTCTGCGACACCGATCTCGCCTACATCCGCTGCTTCGAACCGGGCGATCCTGACCGCCTCGTGGCGCATATCGAACGGCTCATGGCCGAAACCGGCCGCAGCGATTTCCACTTTGTGGACGAGGCCGCGCCGCCGGCGCTGCTGCGCGCCGTCGCCGAACGCCTGCTCGCCCGCGGCGTGCGCATCCGCTGGTGGACGAACATCCGGTTCGAACGGGCGTTCACGGCGGCGCTCGCGCGACTGCTCGTCCGCGCAGGCTGCGTGGCAGTCACCGGCGGCCTGGAAACCGCCTGCGACCGCACGCTGCGGCTGATGCAGAAAGGCGTGACTGTCGCGCAGGCCGCGCGCTGCGTCCGCGCCTTGGCGGGCGCCGGCCTGCTGGTGCATGTCTACCTGATGTACGGGTTCCCTACGCAAACGCTGCGCGAAACGCTCGCCGCGTTGGATACTGTCCGCCGCTGGTTTGCCCGGGGCTGGATCCATTCGGCCTATTGGCACCGTTTCGCGCTGACCATCCACAGCCCGATGTTCCGGCAGCCCGCCGCCTTCGGCCTTCGCCTGCCCGCCGGCGGCACCCACACCGCGTTCGCGCGCAACGAGGCCGCTTTCGTAGAGGCCGACGCGCCGGACTGGGACGCCATCGGCGACGGCTTGCGCCGGGCCACTTACAACTTTCTGCACGGTATCGGGTGGGCTTGGGACGTGCGCGCCTGGTTCGACCTCACAGCAGATTCGCCGCGAGTTCGGCGACCTCGGAGCGGACGCCTTTACTGAGCAGGATGTGCGCCGCCACAGGGTGCGGCTTGAATTTTTCCGCGACGGTCGTCAGGCCGTTGGACATGCTGTCCACGTAGGGATTGTCAATCTGGTAGATGTCGCCGGTGAGGACGATCTTGGTGCCCGGCCCGACGCGCGTCAGGACGGTCTTGGCCTCCAGCGGCGTAAGGTTCTGGGCCTCGTCCACCACCATGAACTGCCGCGGAATACTGCGGCCGCGGATGTAGGTCAACGGCTCGATGCTGATGCGGCCGTCTTCGTCGAGGCCATCCGGAGAATCTGATTGTCCGCCGAGCCGCTGTCCGCCAGTGGATCCTGATCGCCGGGGAAGGCAATACGCAACGTGCCGCCGTGGTCGAGGGTGATGCCCTCGGCCAGCCGGCCCCGCTGGCGCAATTCATCGAGCATCCGCGAAACCTGCCGCGCATTGCGGCCCAGCTCGCTCATGTCGCGTTTGAATTGATCAACCTCCTCGATCACCTTGAGAGGGATGACCACTTCGTTGTCGTCGAAATGCCGGAAAGCGGTGGGATCGTGCAGGAGCACGTTCGTATCGAGCACGTACGTTTTCTTCATGGCGGCATGTTATCGCAAAAAGGCCCTTGGGACTCAAGGCCGCGATCAGCGCTCGGCTTACAGGGGCGACAAAATCATTTTCTGAACGGCTGATCAGGGCTCCACCCATCGCACCCTGGACGCTCCACCATCCTTTCCGCGCGACGGTGCATCCGTCGGTTTTTCCCTGCTCGTCGGCAGTTTTAGACCTCACAATAGACTATCCGGCCGGATAGTTCAGTGTGATGTGAGTTGCCGCCGTTACAGGTGCTGGACAATCTTACGGACCAGATCTTTATGGGCCTGATAGACCTGCGGTCCCAGGTAACTGTCCGGCCACAATTCCGTGGGCAAGAGCGGGTCGGCTTCCATGACGGTCAAGTAGGCGGACTGTTGCTCACGCAACAGGGCGAGCAACGTTTCGGCTGTCCAGGTACCGGCCGCCAGTTTCTGGCGGGCAGCCATCAACGTCTCCAACAACCACGCTTGCGCCTCATACAGTTTTTGGAAATTCCAAGCCGCAGCAGCCAGCGCCTTTCCCGTTTGTCCCAGCACGGTGTGCGCCTCAAACAAGAAGGCATAAGCGCTCAGATCCGCCGCGCGGGCCAAGTCATTGAAGTCGGGCCGGACATCGCGTGCAGCGAGCCACACGCTGCCCTGTAAATTGCCCATGCGCAACCGCTTGAGGTGGATTCGCAGCATCTGGCGGTATGTGCACTGGCTTTCCGGAATATCATATACCAGCACATACCAGTGCCCCGACCACGGCTGGCGCCAGAAACGATCCGGATGCAGCGCCACGGACACCTGCTGGAGGCCCTTAGGCTCCAGCCGGAGTTGCAGGACGTCTCCGGCACGAGCAGATGACACCACCAAGCCCTGCCGGCGCAGGCGATGGGCGGCCATGTAATAGGTGCTGGACTTGAAACCGCGAGATAAAGGGAAATAACGACCCCGCACAGCCATTACCTGGCCGAGCAGGAACAACAGATCCAACACCTCGTCGGCTACACGCCGCGCCAGCACCCGTGGGCAGTACTGCGGATGATGGAACCAAGCCGCCTTCATCCATGGACC
>CAIQIC010000278.1 GCA_903871765.1 uncultured Lentisphaerota bacterium | reverse complement strand
GTACCTGGTGGATGTCGAAAGTTTAGAGGCGCAACAGAGCCGCATTCGCCTGCTCGAGGGCATCGCCCGTGGGGAGCGCGCCGTTCAGGAGGGCCGCACGTGCACTCACGAGCAGGCGAAAAAGAGGATGGACGGGATCATCAACCCTCAGCGCCGTACGCCGCGCGGATGCGCCGGATGAGTTCGGTGGTGGAGAGGCCCGGGACCAGCGGCGCGAGCACGACCTTGCCGCCGTGCGCCTCGACCACGTCGCGCCCGCTGACGTAGTGCGCCCAGTCCGCGGCCTTGACCAGCACGTCGGGCAGCAGCGCGGCAATCAGGTCGCGCGGCTCGTCCTCGTCGAACAGCACCACGTAGTCCACCATCTCCAGCGCCGCCAGCATGCGCGCGCGGTGCGCCTGCTCAAGAATCGGGCGCGGCGGCCCTTTGTAGCGGCGGACGGACGCGTCGGAATTGAGCCCGACGATCAGGACATCGCCCTGCGCCCGGGCGAACTGGAGGTAAGTCACATGCCCGTCGTGCAGCAGGTCGAAGCTGCCGTTGGTGAAGACCACCTTCCGCCCCGCCTGCCGCAGCCGCTCGCGCTCGGCCGCCATCGCCGCCCGCGTCAGGATTTTGGATTCGATCGTGCGCATCTTTCAACCCATGTTCTCCGCCACCAGCCGGCCGAACTCGCTGCACTTGACCTCCTGTGCGCCGTCCATCAATCGGGCGAAATCGTAGGTCACCGTCTTGTTCGCGATGGTCTGCTCCAAGCCCCTGACGATGAGGTCGGCGACCTCGGTCCAGCCCAGGTAGCGGAACATCATCTCGCCGGAGAGGATCACGCTGCCGGGATTGACCTTGTCGAGGTCGGCGTATTTCGGCGCGGTGCCGTGCGTGGCCTCGAAGACCGCGTGGCCGGTGTCGTAGTTGATGTTCGCGCCGGGGGCGATGCCGATGCCGCCGACCTGCGCGGCGAGCGCGTCGGACAGGTAGTCGCCGTTGAGGTTCATCGTCGCGATCACGTCGAATTCGGTCGCGCGCGTGATGGTCTGCTGGAAGACGATGTCGGCGATCACGTCCTTGATGACCAGGCCGCCGGGCAGCTGGCACCACGGGCCGCCGTCCATTTCCACGGCGCCGAACTCGCGCTGCGCCAGCGCGTAGCCCCATTTCATGAAGGCGCCCTCGGTGTACTTCATGATGTTGCCCTTGTGCGCCAGGGTGATGCTCCGGCGCCGGTTCGCCAGCGCCCACTTGAGCGCCGCGCGCACGAGCCGCTCGGTGCCCTCGACAGAAACGGGCTTGACGCCGAAGCCGCAGGTATCCGGGAAGCGGATCTTCTTATAGTCCTTCGGGAAGTGCTCCTTGAGCAGCGCCTTGAACTGCGCGCAATCGGCGGAGCCGTTTTCGAACTCGATGCCAGTATAGATATCCTCGGTGTTCTCGCGGAAGATCACCATGTCCACGTCCTGCGGCCGCTTGACCGGCGAAGGCACGCCCTGGAACCAGCGCACGGGGCGCTGGCAGACGTAAAGGTCCAGTTCCTTGCGCAGCGCGACGTTCAGGCTGCGCATGCCGCCGCCGATGGGCGTCGTCAGCGGGCCCTTGATGCCGACGAGGTAGGTGCGGAACGCCGCCAGGGTTTCTTCCGGTAGCCAACTGCCGGTCCGTTGGAACGCTTTCTCGCCCGCCAGCACTTCCAGCCAATGGATGGAACGCTTGGTGCCGTAAGCCTTCTTAACCGCCGCGTCAAATACATGCACCGCCGCGCGCCAGATGTCGCGCCCCGTGCCGTCGCCTTCGATGAAGGGCAGGCTGGGCCGGTCCGGCACCTGCAGCTTGCCGTCCGCGCCCATGGTGATCCTGTCGCCCGCCACTTTGTCATTGCTCATCGTGTGCACCCTTCGGATAAGTGTCCCGGCGCGTCCCGCGACCGGCGGCGCTTCTTGTACCAGAATCCGGCTGCCCCGGCCAAGGAGGAAAGGCGGGCCGACCGCCTGAAAAAATAATTCATCTGCTATATTGACAGGCCAGCTACCTTGCGCTATAAGATAGCGCGACTCATGGAAAGCACCGGTTATTTTGAGAATTGGATGGTGCAACTGCGCCGCGGCTGGCTGGAGCTGTGCGTGCTCAACGCCCTGGCCGCGGGCGAGCGGTATGGCTACGATCTCGTCCAGACCCTGGCGGCCATGCCGGGGCTCAACATCACGGAAGGCACCATCTACCCGCTGCTGTCGCGGTTGCGGATGCAGGGCCTCGTGGCCACCCGCCTGGAGGAGTCGCCGGAGGGCCCGGCGCGCAAGTACTACACCTTGACGCCGCCGGGCCGCAAGGCCCTGGCGCTGATGAACGACCACGTGGAACTGTTGGTCCGCCAAACCCGCCGGCTCCGCACCGAAGGAGGATCCCGATGAAACCATGGAGTGATGCCGCGGAACAGGAATTCGCCCGCTACTGCGACCGGCGCCGTACGGCGCTGCTGGCGTCCGGGGCCGATCCCGACGAGGTCTTCGCCGACTGGCGCAGCCATATCGTCGAGGAGGCGGTGCGGAACAAGGCGGACGCCGTGGCGGAGGAAGACGTGCGCCGGCTGATGGCCCGGCTCGAGGCGGACCCGCCGGCCGGGTCGGAAGCGCGCACGTTCGGTTCCGCCGCCCTGCCGCCGCCGGACCCGGCGCCGCGCCTGCTTCCCATCCCGGCCGTGGTGGTGTTCGCCCTCTTCGGCGTCGCCTTGCCCTTGATCACGCTGCTGGTCGAAAGCCTGACGGGGCTGTGCGCCAGCCTGTTGTTCGATCCCATGCCCACCCTGGCGCACGGCGTGCTGATTGCGCTGGTCCCGCTCGCCAATCTGCTGGCGTTGGTCGCGCTGCGCCAGCGGGCCTGGCGTCCGTGGCGGGCCATGCTATGGCTAAACGGGCTGGCTCTGGGCGTGACGCTCTATTACACGTTGCACTTCAGCGCGTTCACGCCCTTCGCCGTCATCGGGGTGCTCTACCTGGGGCTGGGCCTGCTGCCCCTGTCGCCGCTGATTTCCCTGATCTGCGCCTTGCTGCTGCGCCGCAGCCTGGGCCGCGCGGCGCGCGCGACCGCGGCGGTGTCCGTGCCCGTCTGGCGCCCGCTGCTCGCGGCCTTCCTGGTCCTCCTGCTGCTGGCCCTGCCGACGATCATCGCCATGACCGGCCTGAACCTGGCGGCGTCCGAGGACGCGCACACCCGCGCCCGCGGCCTGCGCCTGCTGCGCACCGTCGGCAGCCGGGAGGAACTCTTGCGCGCCAGCTATGTTCAACGGCCCGTCACGTTCGATCCGATCGTGTGGCTGGGGCGGCAACTGGCCGCGGAACCCCTGCCTCTGGAAAAAATCCGTGAAATCTACTATCGCGTCACCGGCCAGCCGTTCAACGCCGTGCGTCCGCCCAACCTGCGCGGACGCGGCGGCGCGTTGTTCAACGCGGACGAATGGGACTTCGCGCAGAGCGGCGATCAGGTGGCGGCGCGGCTGCGCGGGTTGACCCTGGCGCAGTCGCGGCTCGACGGCCGCGTGGAGGCCGAGGCCGGGCTGGCGTATCTCGAATGGACGCTCGTATTTCAAAACGCGGCCGCGGTCCAGCGCGAGGCCCGCGCCCAGATTCTCCTTCCGCCCGGCGGCGTGGTGTCGCGGCTGACGCTGTGGATCAACGGCGAGGAACGCGAGGCGGCCTTCAGCGGCCGCGGCCAGGTGCGGCAGGCCTATCAGAGCGTCGTGCAACGGCGGCGCGACCCCGTGCTGGTCACGACGTGCGGCCCCGACCGCATCCTGCTGCAATGCTTTCCCGTGCCGCCGAACGGCGGCACAATGAAGACGCGGGTCGGCATCACCGTCCCCCTGGCCCTGCTCTCCAGCGCCGATGGCCTCCTGGCGCTGCCGCGGCTGATCGAGGCCAACTTCGGCCTGGATCCGGAACTGAAGCCCGCGATCTGGGTGGAGAGCGACCGGGAAATGGTCGCAACCGGTCTCCGCGGCGAACGCGTGGCAGAGCGCCAATTCACGCTGCGCGGCGACTTGACCCCGGCCGCGCTCGACCAGGGCCAATGCTGCACCGTGCGGCGTCCGGCGCAGGCCACGCGCGCCTGGTGCCGGCTCGAACGCGGCGAACCTGGCCAGCAGGTGCTTCAGACCATCCGCGCCGTGCCCACGCCGCCGCCGGCGCGCATCGTGGTGGTCATGGACGGCTCCCGGCGGATGGCGGCGCATGCGCGCGAAACCGCCGCGTTGGTCCGCCGGCTGCCCGCGGCGGCCGCCGTGGACCTGTTTATCGCGGCGGATGAGGTGGTGCGCCTGGGACCTTCAGGCGCCGATCCGCGGGAGTCGCTGGCCCGGCAAGTAGAGAACTTCAACTGCGCCGGCGGCTGCGACAATGGCGCCGCGCTCCTGGCGGCTTGGGACGAGGCCGCCGCGCAGCCCGGCGGCGTGGTGCTCTGGCTGCACGACACCCAGCCGCTGGAGTCCAAGTCCACGGAGGCCCTCCGGCAGCGCTGGGAGCGGCGCCCGAACGGCCCTGCGCTCTACGGCTATCAATTCGACAGCGGCCCGGATCGCCTCACGGAGAAACTGGAGGGCGTGGCCGCGTTCCATGCCGTGGCCGCGTTGCGCGGCGCGGACCTGGACTGGACAACGCTGCTGGACGCCTGGGCGGGGCGCGCGCCCTGGCTGGCCTGCGAACGCCGCCTGACGCCGGACACCAACGGCGCGCCATCGGACGCCCTCGCGGCTTCGCTGCATCTGGCGCGGCTGTGGGCAGCGGACGAAATCCTGCGCCTGGCCGGAACGCGCAACACGGACGTGCGCGCCAAGGCCATGGGGCTGGCCTGCACCTGGCAGTTGGTCACCCCGCTCAGCGGCGCCGTCGTCCTGGAAAACGAGGAGCAGTACCGGCAGGCCAACTTGAAACCGGTGGACCCCGACTCCACGCCCGACATGGTCCCTGAGCCGGGCACGCTGGCGCTGCTGGGCCTGAGCGGCGGGCTGCTGTTGCTCGCTTACGCGTTGCCGCGCTGGTTCCGGCACGCGCGTCACCGCTGTTCGGTGAGAGGATGATGAAGATCAGAGGAACACACGCGCTCATGGCATACGGACCATTACTGGTCGTATCCTTCTACTCCACGTGGCTGGCCGGGAGAATCTCGCTTGGCTATTGGCCGCGTTCCAGTCTGGATGACCCGAAATCCATCAACGGATTCTGGATGTGGACGTATGACTTAACTGCGATTTTGCGGTAGTGTCCAGATTATTTCGCACATTGGGTAGGCCGTTCTCATCGGTAGCTGGCAGTTGATCTGTTTGTTTGGCCCAAGGGGTACCCCTTGGGCCAAAAAGTTTACGCCGCCTGGTCCTCCATGGGCGGGAGCCGTTTT
>CAIQIC010000277.1 GCA_903871765.1 uncultured Lentisphaerota bacterium | reverse complement strand
TCGTTCGCCCCCACCCTCGGCTGGGCCGTGGCCCTGGCTTACCTGCGCACGGAACTCGCCGTGCCCGGCGCGCGGATTGACGTAAACGCGGAACGGCGTACACTGGGCGGCATGATCGTGGACGTGCCCTTCTATCGGCGGCCGGCCCCGCAACCCTGATCCCGAGGCCACATGCCCTTCATTGCCAACACCGACGAGCAGCGCCGCGCCATGCTGGCGACGGTGGGCGTAAGCAGTCTCGACGACCTGTTCGCCGACATCCCGCCGGCTTACCGCCTCGCCGGACTCAACCTCCCGGAGGGGCTGAGCGAAAGCGAAGCCTACGACCGGTTGCACGAGCTCTCGCGCCGCAACGCCGTGCAGCTCGTGTGTTTCCTGGGCGGGGGCTTCTACGATCACTTCATCCCCGCGGCGGTGGACGCCATCGCGTCGCGCAGCGAATTCTACACGGCCTACACGCCCTACCAGCCCGAGGCCTCGCAGGGCACGCTGCAGGCCATCTTCGAGTACCAGAGCGCGATCTGCCGCCTCACGGGCCTGGAGGTGGCCAACGCCTCGCTCTACGACGGCGGCACGGCGCTCTACGAGGCGGCGATGATGGCCCTCCGCATCACCGGCCGCAACAAGATCCTGCTCGACAGCGGGGTGAACCCGATCTACCGCAACATGCTCCACGGCTACACGCGCAACCTCTCGATCGAGTTCAGCGAGATCGAGACGGCGCACGGGCAGAGCGACCGCGCGCGCATTGCCGCCGCCCTCGACACCGAGACCGCGGCGATCATCCTCCAGAACCCGAACTTCTTCGGCGCCGTGGACGACTTCAGCGACATTGTCGAACTGGCCCACGCCAGGGGCTGCCTGGCCCTCGTGTCCGCCTACCCCATCGCGCTGGGGCTGCTCAAGTGCCCGGGGCGGATGGGGGCCGACATCGTGACCGGCGAGGGCCAGTCGCTCGGCCTCCCGCTGTCGTTCGGCGGCCCCTACCTCGGCTTCATGGCCACGCGCCGGCAGCACGTCCGGCGCATGCCCGGCCGGCTGGTGGGCCTGACGGAGGACCGGCTCGGGCGCCGCTCGTTCGTGCTCGCGCTCCAGGCGCGCGAGCAGCACATCCGCCGCGAGAAGGCCACCTCGAACATCTGCACCAACGAGGCGCTGTGCGCGCTGCGCGCCGTGACCTACCTCGCGCTGCTGGGCAAGCAGGGCCTGGCCGAGGTCGCCGCCCTCTGCGCCCGCAAGGCCGAGTACGCCAAGACCCGGCTCGGCGCCATCCCGGGCGTGGCGGTCAAGAAGAGCGCGCCGACGTTCAACGAGTTTACCCTGGAACTGCCGCGCGACGCAGGCGAGGTCGTCAGCCGGCTGATCGACAAGGGGTTCGCCGCCGGCTTCCCGCTGGGCCGCTACTACCGCGGCATGGAGAACTACCTGCTCGTGGCGGTGACGGAGAAACGCACCCGCGAGGAGATCGGCCGCTTTGCCGAGGCCCTGGAGAGCGTGCTGTGAGCGCATTGATCTTCGAAAAATCAGCGCCCGGCCGCCGCGGCTACACGCTGCCGAAGCCGACCGCCGCCGAGCAGGCCTGCCGCCTCCGCATCCCCGCCCGCTACTTCGCGGACGCGCCGCCGGAGCTGCCCGAAGTCTCGGAGCTGGACGTGGTGCGGCACTTCACGAATCTCTCGCACCGGAACTTCTGCGTGGACGGCCAGTTCTACCCGCTGGGATCGTGCACCATGAAGTACAACCCCAAGATCAACGAGCACGTCGCGGCGCTGGACGGGTTCTCGTCGCTGCACCCCCTGCTGCCCCAGTTGCGGGGCGGCGGCATGCTCACGCAGGGCGCGCTGGAGGTCCTGTACCAGACCGAGCGCTGGCTCTGCGAAATCTGCGGGATGGACGCCTTCAGCCTGCAGCCGATGGCCGGGGCGCACGGCGAGCTGACCGGCATCATGCTCATCGCCGCCTACCACCGCGCGCAGGGCCACCGCAAAACGAAGGTGCTGGTGCCCGACTCGGCGCACGGCACGAATCCCTCCAGCGCCGCCATCGCCGGGTACGAGGTCGTTTCGATCCCCTCCGGCGCCGACGGCGAAATGGACTTCGCCCGGTTCGAGGCGGCGCTCGGCGACGACGTCGCCGCCGTGATGCTCACCTGCCCGAACACGGCGGGCCTGTTCAACCCGCGGATCCACGAGCTCGCCGACCGGGTCCACGCGCACGACGCGCTGCTGTACTACGACGGCGCGAACCTCAACGCCCTGCTGGGCCGGTGCCGGCCGGGCGACCTGGGGTTCGACGTGATGCACCTGAACCTGCACAAGACCTTCTCCACGCCGCACGGCGGCGGCGGGCCCGGCGCGGGGCCGGTGGGCGTCAAGGCGCGGCTGATCCCCTTCCTGCCCACCAGCGTCATCATCAAGCGCCAGGACGGCACGCTCGCCCTGGAGTACGACCGCGCGCAGTCCATCGGCTACGTCGCGCCGTTTTACGGCAACTTCGCCATCATCGTGCGCGCCTATACCTACCTGCTCATGCTCGGCCGCGAAGGGCTGCGCAAGGTGAGCGCGAACGCGGTGCTCAACGCCAACTACGTGCAGGCGCGCCTGCGGGCGCACTACGACCTGCCGTACGACCGCCGCTGCATGCACGAGTGCGTGTTCAGCGCCGCGCGCCAGGCCGCCCAGGGCGTGCATGCGCTCGACATCGCCAAGGCGCTCATCGACCGCGGCCTGCACCCGCCCACCGTCTACTTCCCGCTCATCGTCAAGGAAGCGCTCATGATCGAGCCCACCGAGACGGAGTCGAAGGAGGACCTCGACCGGTTCATTGACGCCATGATCGAAATCGCGGCCCAGGCGGAGCGGGACCCCGCGTCGTTTGCCGACCTCCCGCGGACCACGCCGGTCAGCCGCGTGGACGAGCGCAAAGCCGCCCGCGACATGCGCTTCACGGCGTGAGCGGACGGGGCGGTCCCTTGCGGGAGGCGGCGTTGGTTGATGGCATTTGGCAATCGTCCGCTTAAGGAACAAGCATGAACATCGTGAAGCTGGTTTGCGCGCCCGCTCCGGATCGGCGCCGCCGCGCGCGGCCGGGCCTGCGGTTGTGGGCCTGGGCTGTGGGCGGCGCGCTATGGCTGTCGGCGGGCGTGCTGGCCGCGGGAGCCGGCAACGCTCCGGCCGGGTCGGGCGCAAGACGAATCCTGCACGGCCACGTACCGGCGGCGGTGACCAACCTGCCGCCGCTCGGCCGCCTGCCGGGGACCACGAACCTGTCCCTGGCGATCGGCCTGCCGCTGCGCGATCCGGCCGGGCTCAGCAGCTTCCTCCAGCAACTGCACGACCCGACCAGTCCCCAATACCAGCAGTACCTGACGCCGGAGCAGTTCACCGCGCTGTTCGGGCCGACGGCGGCGGATTATCAGGCGGTCGTGCAATTCGCCGAAATCAACGGCCTGCGGGTGATCCGAACGCATCCCAACCGCCTGGTGCTCGATGTGCAGGGCGCGGTCGCCGACATCGAGCGCTCGTTCCACGTGACGTTGCGCCGGTTCCAGCACCCGCGGGAAAACCGCGCGTTCTACGCGCCGGATGCGGAACCGTCCCTCGACCGACCGGTGCCCATTCTGCATGTCAGCGGGCTGGATGACTATTTGATCCCGCGGCCGCGGCTGCATAAACGGCCGGTGGCGCGCGCCGCCCGGGCAACGCCCCGCGCCGGTTCCGGCCCCGGCGGCACATTCTGGGGCAACGACTTCCGCGCCGCCTATGTGCCGGGCACTACCCTGACCGGCGCCGGCCAAAGCGTCGGCCTGCTGGAGTACGACGGCTATAACCCCGGGGACATCACCGCCTACATCGCCAAGGCCGGGATTGCAACCAGCGTGGTGTTGACCAATGTCGCCGTGGACGGCGGCGTGGGCACGCCCGGCGATGGGAGCAGCGAGGTCTGCCTGGACATCGAGATGGCGCTGGCCATGGCGCCGGGCCTGTCGCAAATCATCGTCTATGAAGCGCCGAATCCCACGCCGTGGGTTGACCTGCTCAGCCGCATGGCCAATGACAACCTGGCCAGGCAACTGAGCTGCTCGTGGGGCGGCGGTTTGCCCGATCCGGCCGCCGAACAGATTTTCCAGCAGATGGCCGCGCAGGGACAGACGTTCTTCAACGCCTCGGGCGATTCCGGCGCGTTCACGGGCGCGATTGACTTCCCCTCGGAAAGCACGAACATCGTCCAGGTCGGTGGAACCGCCTTGACCACCGCTGCCGCGGGCGCCTATGTGTCCGAAACCGTCTGGAACGACGGCGCCGACAGCAGCGGCGGCGGCATCAGCGTCACCTATCCGCTCCCGTCCTATCAGCAGGGCCTCGCCATGACCGCCAACCACGGCTCGACCACCCTGCGCAACATTCCGGACGTCGCCCTGACGGCGGAGAATGTGTACGTCTTTGACAACAATGGCAGCGCGGAGACCCTCAGCGGCACGAGTTGCGCCACGGCGTTGTGGGCGGGCTTCACCGCGCTGGTCAATCAACAGGCCGCCGCCTACGGCCGGCCGCCGGTGGGCTTTCTCAACCCGGCCCTCTACGCCCTGGGCCGGGGACCGGGTTATGCGTCCCGCTTCCACGACATCACCACCGGCAACAATTTCACCCGCAGCAGTCCCAACGACTTTCCCGCGGTGGCCGGCTACGATCTGTGCACCGGCTGGGGCACGCCGAACGGGACCAACCTGATCAACGCCCTCGCCCCCGCCCCCACCAATGCGCCGCCGACGCTCGCCGCCACGCCCGCCAGCCAGACAAAACCGGTGGGCGGTACGGCGGTCTTCAGCGTGACCGTTATGGGCACAGCCCCGTTCTACTATCAGTGGTTGAAAAACGGGGTGGGCATTGGCGGGGCCAACGCTGCCGTCTATTCCATGGCCAATGTGCAGACCAACGCTGCAGGCCTGTACTCGGTGCTTGTGAGCAATGCCTTTGGTGCGGTGACCAGCGCGGCGGCGGTCCTCAGCGTCACTCCGCGCCGCACCGTGCTGTCGTGGTTGCTGCTGCTGTTCGGCGATTGAACCGGCCGGCGCAGGGTCGCGGACGGGGCGCGCCATCCGCGAATGCAGCGGGCCGGCCCAGGCCTGGCAGGACGTGATGGCGGCGTAGTGAATTATGAAGAAGATATCGCAACCGTCCCGTAACGACATTCGATCGGCAGCAATTATGAAAAAAGGACGTATTATAGGAATTGTAGTTGTCTCAGGTGTCTTGATGTTCTTACTGCACACCTGTGCCCTCATTGTTAACACACCGCAATGGCTTCCCCAGGCAGCTAAACGGCATTTTTCCCGCGCAGGACGCGGGCAATACATCGAGAAGTTGATTGAGTCACCACAACTGCGCGTAACCGATGTTCATAATTTCGGTGGGTCATTTGGTGGAGGCTATTGTTCCGCCCAATGCGAAATTATTGGGACGAATTCTCCATTGGTCGCGATCCGCCAAGCATGCGCTGCGGCAGGTTGGGTTGACCAAACAGAGCTTGTCGGTCAAGAGGTACTCAACTGGCATCGCCACATCTACAATGCATCAGGCGAATGGTTGTTTGGAAGCACCAACGACATGGTCTTCCTTCCAAATGGCATAACAAACATTGTCTGGGGTACGCATCCCATTCTCGTCGTCCGTTACCCTTACGCCGGACACCATGTTCTGTTCTACTTGAATATGTGGCACTGAGAGATCGAACCACCGGGAGCATGATAACATCGCCAACGCGTCATCAGGACCCCAGGTGTTCGCTAATTCAAATGAAGAGCAAAGCGCCAAAGTGGAAATAGGTCTCGGACATTTCAGCTTACAAGCGGATCGCGCCCGTCTCCCGGTCAAAGCGCAGCTTGCCCACCCTGATGATCGCCTCTTTGTCCCGTTTGGGAAGTCGCTTGAACCGGTACTCGACCTTGAGCGCCAGGGAACGTGAACCGATGCGCCGCTGGAAAACGATCTCCTGGGGAGGCTGCGCACGCAGAAACCGGGCCGCCTTGCTGCGGCCGGTCGCGTGCTCCCGATAGCGCCGCCTGACGTCCGTGGCGATGCCGGCATACAGGCAACCCTCGACTGTACGGATGACGTAAAGATGCCAAGTCATACCCGCCATCACACGCCCTCAAATCAACTCGTATCTCAACGCCGCTTCCCCTCGCCGGCGGAACTTCCATGGAACCGGAGCTTCCACGGAATGCGATCGCCGGCCTGAAAGTCGAAGACCACCTGCAGGACGCCGGCCGTCGGCGAGGCCTGGCGGACACTCACCGCGGCATGCGCGACGTCGCTGGCGGCCTGGACCCACGTATAGGCGTCCGGGACGTAGACCGCCAGCGTCCACTGGATCCCCCGTCCGCCCAGGGCCACGCCCGCGAGCGTTTGGGTCGCCGCATCCCAGCGGACCTGTTGCAACTCGACCCCGCCCTGGATGTAGTGCCAGTCGGTGTCGAGGACTTGCGGGGCGCCGGTCTTCTCCCGAATGCCCAGCAACTGGACCGAAGCCGGTTCCCAGTGCAATTCCAGGCGCACGCAGGGGCTCGCTCTGACAGAGCTCCACGTCGCTGTTGGACGTGTTGGTCAGGACCAGTTCGAAGACCGCGCCCGGTTGGTCGTGCAAGAGGGTGATCCGGTGTTCGAGGTTCAACTTCCGGGCGGCGTCGGTACAGGCGACGATCAACTGCTGGCCCGCGATCCCCGGCTCGCGACCCGCCACCACGCGATGACGGCGGGTGTACGCGGCATCCGCGGCCAGCGTCGTCCCGCGCGGGCAAACCGCCGCCGCGGTAACCCCGCGCAACAAGACCGTGTTGTCCGGCAGGCTGAGGTCCGCCCGCCCGGTGCGGAGATCGTATTGCAGGCGCAGATGGGCGTTGGTGACCACGACCTTGCCATCCGCAGCGGGGCCTGGCGCCTGGCCCTCCGCCAGGACGGCGGGTTGTGGTGCAGCCAGCCCGATTGTCCCGGCCGGCGCGACGCCTGCCGCACCACTGATCATGGGACCACCAGCGGGTTCCCCGGCGCGCGCCGTTGCGATCAAAGCGATCACGCCCACCGCCGCTGTGAAGATCCTCATGACGCCTTGATTATTGTTTGGACGAAGCTTGCTGGCAGACAGACCCGAGAACGGAAACTCGATGCATGACCGATTTAATCGCCGGGAGGAATCGGCACGGATAGATTGCGGCAGATGGAACGCGCTAGATATTTCTTGATTTCGTCGTGCCGAGGAACAGCTTCCTTGCGTCCTGTTTTCGGGTTGCTCCAGATGGAATGGCTGCCGCCTTCGCGAACCGGCAAGCAGCCATGTTCCTGAAGATGGCTGAGCAATGCCCGCCGTTTCATGCCAGAACCAGTTCCGCCGTCTCCGCCTTGGGGTCGAGCCGGAAAACTTCTTCGCGCTCGGTGTCCAGCATCAGTCGAATGGCTTCCTTGAGGTTGCCCAGACATTCCTCCCTGGTCTCCCCCTGACCATTCGCTCCAGGAACTTCCAGACACGTCGCCCAAAAACCGCCCTCATCCGGTTCACCCCGGTGAACAATGGCTGTGAAATGATTCATGAGATGATTATTGCCCGGCGGATGGGCCTGTCAAGCTCTTTACAAGCTTAGAAGCGCGCCTCGAGTTCCTTGATCTCAAGCCGCATGTTGTGGTCCGCACCCGCCGCCGGCGCCGGCGCCTGCAGGTAGTTGAGCGGATACTCCAGTGTGTATTCCAGCCGCAGTTCCTTCTTCTCGCCGGGTGCCAGCACGAGCTTCCATTCCAGCAACCCCTTGGAATCCGGCGCCGTTTTCGGCTCGATGCTGACGTCGTACACCCTGATTTCCCGGTCCTGCGAGACGGGAATGCGATCCAGCAGCCGCACGCCGGCCGACTGCTTGGACAGATTCTGCGCGATGATCACAAACGCGGCCTGGATCCGCGTGCGCGAACCGCGCACCAGCGCGCTCTTCTTCTGGTCCAGCACGCGGGCCAGCTTGATGGAGTCCGCCAGGCCCAGCGCCAGTTGGAAGGCCTCGCCCTCGGCGACGAACTTCATATCGGTGTAGCCCAGAAAGGCGCCGCTTTCGAAGACGGCGACCCGGCCGGGCAGCAGCGGCCGGCCGGTGGTGTTGGTCAGCGCGATGGTATGTACGGCGTTCAGCGTCTTGGCCGGCACGGCCAGGATGCCCGGCTGCGTCTTCACCTCCGCGCGGCCGATGACCACACGCACGGGCTTCCCGTCCGATCGCACCAGCGGCAGGCCTTCACCGGCGAAGTGCGCCGTGGTGCCGCGCTGGGACAACTCGGCAAACAGGCGGTTGATGCGGCCGTTGAGGCTGCTCAGGCGCTGGACGTCCTCCAGCACCAGCGTATTGCCGGCGAGGCGATTCCAGTCCATGTTCTGCTCAGCATAATTCTTGGTCGCAATGGAAAAACTGGACACGGCGGATTTGACGGCCACGGGTTGCGGCGCGGGCCGGCCGTCCAGGAGGACCTGGTCGGGTTCGGGCAATTGCAGGATGTCCGGGGACGATTGCGTGGAGAACGTCAGGGCGGCGCCGTTCCAGTCCTCGCCCGCCGTCTGGGCCACCACGGCGGTCTTCAGCGTGACCGTTATGGGCACAGCACCGTTCTACTATCAGTGGTTGAAAAACGGGGTGGGCATTGGCGGGGCCAACGCTGCCGTCTATTCCATGGCTAATGTGCAGACCAACCAGGCGGGCCTGTACTCGGTGCTTGTGAGCAATGCCTTTGGTGCGGTGACCAGCGCGGCGGCGGTCCTCAGCGTCACCCCGCGCAGCAACGCGCTGCCGTGGTTGCTGCTGTTGTTCGATGACTGAACCGGCCGGCGAACTGGGCCCTGGTCTACACCTCACAGGCCAGGAAGGACGCCCGGTGCTGCTGTTTCGTCCTACGGCGTCTCGTCCACGATCAGTTCGACGATGTGGACGAAGGGATTGGCGCTGTTCTTGAGCATGTTGATGCGGACGTAACGCGCATCGGTTGGGGGGAATTTCCCGGAGTAGCCCTTGGCCGTCGCGGGAGTATTGTTGTCTGAAAAATCCAGCACCTTTTCCCAGCTCTTGCCGTCAACGGAGACCTCGGCGTTCCATTGATAATAGCGCCCGCCGTCCCAGTACGTGATCACGTTGATGAAGTTGATGGGATGAACCTTTCCCAAATCCACCTGCAGCCATTGTGGCGCGGGCCCTTCCGATGCCCAGTGCGCGCCGGGGTCGTCGGCACGGCCATCCACGGCCATGCTGGCAAACCAGCCGTCTTTACGGTCGGGTGCTGGGCCGACGGTCACGGGTTTCCCGGTGGCGAGGTTGGGCTTCGCAGGAATCTGGCTGCGGAACCAGCTTCCCACGAGATGCCCTTGTTGCACGCCTTTGTCGTCGAACAGCCCGGCCCGCAAATACACGGTCTGATCCACGGTGATGGGGCCGGCGTAGGTCTGCCAGCGTTCGTTTGGCAGGCTGTTGTCGAGGGTGTACTTCAGTATAAACCCCGGATGTTTCGGGGTGAGCGTCACCGTGAGCGGTTCGGTGCATGTGTTCTCGTCGTGGACGAACTTACCCTGAGCTTGAATGCTGATGGGATAAATGAGCTTTTCGAGAAGGGCATCCGTGTGCACGAGCCGCGCCTTGAACTGGGCGAAAGTGCCGCCGGCCAGCGGATTCCAGGCGCGCTCCGCGATCAGCGCGAGACGGTCGCGCAAACTTTGAATCTCGATGGCCTCGGAGTTTTCCCACGAACAAAGCTGCGTGCCCATCAGCTTCGCGGTGTCTGTGAGGATGGTGTAATCGGTGGAGCCTTCACGCCCGAATTTCGGCAGGGCCCAGTCGAACAGGAACTCCAGCGATTTCTTGTTGTCGCGCACGATGTAAAGCGGCGTCCAGGTAGCGTTCACGATGGCATAGCCGTTTTTCACGATGTCGTCCGGGTTGCGTCCCTGCGACCAAACCATGACCAGCGCGTCCTTCGGCAACGGGTACGCGCTGTCCGGATTGCAGGCTTCCTCCCAGACGATGATCTTCTTTCCGCGCTTCGTGACGACGGCGTGCAGGTCGGTGATGAATTTGCAATAGAGGTCGTGGACGCTTTTGATGCCGAATTTGGCCTGCGCTTCTTTGTAGTCCGCCGTCTGGTCCAATCCCTCGAGGCCCACCTCGTCCGCGCCAAGGTGGACGTAGGGCGAGCTCTGAAACACATCCATCACCTCGTTGAGCAAGGTCGTGAGCGCTTCCAGGGTTCTGGGACTGGCGATGTTGACCGTCGAACCGTTGCCGGGGATGCCGAAGAGGTCCTGAGCATCGGCGATGAGCCTGCCGGAATGGCCCGGCAGGTCCATCTCCGGCACGAGATTGACGCCGCGCTCCTGCGCGAACCGCTCCAGCGCCCGGAGTTCGTCGAGCGAATAGGGTGCGCTGTGCGGCTTCGATGCCGGCTCGAATCGCGCGAACTCCTGGTTGCTCCTGCCGAGTTGCGGGAACTTCGTTGAGGGAAACATGAACAACTGGTCGTCCGTAAGATGCAGGTGCAGGTATCGAATCTTGTAAAGGCGGCACAACTCAATCACCGGCTCGATGCCGCCCGGTGAATGATATTTGCGGGCTAGATCAATGAGCGCCCCGCGATACGGATACGCCGGCTCATCCACGATGTGCACCCGTGGAATGGTGAGCGCGCCATTTTCGGACCGCAACAATTGCAGGAGCGTCACCGTGCCGGAGGCGAGGCTCTGGTAGTTGCCGCCCGTCACCGTGACGGAATTCTTCGCGTCCAGCGTGTAGGCTTCGCCTTTCAGCGTCGGGTCTAATCGCAGTAATATATCCGCTGGCCCCCGGTAGCCCCTGGGCCGAAGCGCGCCGCTGGGCGTACTGGCTGCGTGGGGGAGCTCCACTCCAGTGGCTCGTTGGATTTCACTGGCCAGCACCTTCGCCAACGGCTCCAGTTCTTGGCTGATGGCGAGAATCCGGCTGGCACTGCTCAAGTTCAGGACGCCTTGTCCCATGGTCAGGTTTTTCGGCTGTGGGACCAACGGCGGTACCGGCTCCACCCTGGGGGCCTGCGCAGCAGGGCCCAAGCTTTTCCACGCTGGAGTCACAGTCCCCGTCACTTCCTTCAGCGTTAGTCCCTTTTTTTTCCAGTCGATCCTTCCCAAGGCCGCACGGGTGTCGTCCGTAATCGGCAGCTTCCACTCTCCCGCAAACACCGGGCTGAGATCCTTGTGCGCCGCCACGCTGGAGCACAACAGCCAATACCAGCTCTGGGTCAGCGCCCCCTCTTGGGTACCTGGGTTGGATTGCGGAGCAGCGGCCAACTCGTGAAAAAATCGTTTCACCCAGCCATCGCCACCGTTCTCGCGGCGCAGCCGCAGCATGGCGGCGGCGTAACACACGGGCTGGTCGGACGGGGCGATCGCCTTCCCGCTCCTGTCCTTGATGCGGTCCACCTTCTCACCCACTCCAGTGCTGGTGGTAAACAGGTCGAGGAAGGTCATCGCGCTCGCGGAAAACAGCGGCTCAACTCCCTCAATCACCTGCCTGGTTTGAGCATCCGTATCCTCGCATTGCAGCGCGTCCATACAAACGTAGCGCATGAAAACTGCGAAACCCGTGATAAAGCAGGAATGGCGATCGTCGAAGGTAAAGTAATTGCGTCCCATTTCGTAAAATACGTAGTGTGGCATCGCTTGGGGATGCGCTTTGAGTTCGGGGTAATCGTGGTCGTAGAACATCGCCAGCTCAATCCCCGTGGCACCGACGTAACCACAACCCGTCCCACAGGTCAGATCGTATTCGGGGACGGCCGCGATGGTGACTTTGCCCTCGAATTGTCGCAAGGGAGTTGGCGCCCGGCCTGTCAGGTTGGCGTACAATTGCCAACCGCCGTCCAGACGTGAAACCCAGATTCCCATCAAGAGCGGATCCAGGGTGTTGTCGACGGTCAGGAAAATCACCTGCGCACCTGTCCAGGGTGTCATCTGCAGGCTAAGGCCTCGTTTTTTCCACGACTTCGGCTGAAAGGCGAATTTTGAATAGTCGAACCGGTCGCCGGGTTTCAACGGGGCAACATCTTCGGCCTGCACAGGAGCGATGGCCAACGTTAGTAAGAGTGTCAGGAGCGAGCGGAACGCCGTCATGATTTTTTCTTCAAGTCATGGAAATAATAAATCGCTTGGGCGCGTCCGCCGGGGGAGCGCCGTTTTCCGTCTGGGTGCCATAAGCATTCACGCGGCAATTATTACCTGAGCGGATGGGCCCGTCAAGCCCATTATCCGGCCTTTTACTACGCCAGGCACCCCTGGTGCCTTCCGCTACTCGATCAACAGCGACGCCAAGCGCGTGCGCAACTGCCGCAGTTCCTCTTCCTGCTTCGCGCTGAAATGGCCGACGCGCTGCGCGTAGACATCCATCCACGTGGCCAGGCGCCGGAGACTGTCGGCGTCCAGCCGAACTCCTTCGTGCAGCTTCGGGTCGGTCAGCAACGACCAAATCTTGCTCTGACGCGCGGTGCCATGGCCCGGCACCGAGCGGTCGCGCTCGAAGGCCAGGTTCTTCAGGTCCCCACCGGCGAAGTTCAGCAGGTTGCCGTAGGAGGCGGCGGCCGTCAGGTCGAACCGGGCGCCCTGCGCATGGCTGCTGCCCGGCGCGTGGCATGAAGTACAACGCCGGTCGAGCACGGGCTGGACCAACTTGTCGTATTTCAGCGGCCAGGAGCCGGGGGGGCCAAGCGCGATCTTCGACGGCGCGCGCGACAACGCCGTCCGAGCGGAACTGAGGGGCGGCGCCATCTCGCGCGACTCGTGGCAGCCGATGCAGGAGAGCGTTTGGCCCGGCTGCACATAGGTCAGGCTCCGCATCGTTTGCACCGCCAATCCTTCGCCGTCGAGGGCTTGGAAGAATACCGGGATTCCGCTCGGCGTTCGGAACGAGGCCGACCCATCCGCCTCGACCGGCACCGTGCCCAGCACGAACTTGCCCGGGTCTTCGGCCGAGACGCCCAGGTTGGGGTTGTTCATGTGCGGCTGGACCTTCGGGGGCACGGCCACGATCCGCAACTGTTTGATCGTCCCCCGCGGCACGCCCGGCAGGCCCACGTACACGTCCTGCAGGAAGCATCGTCCTTCCTGCGGGCCGTCCCAGGCGACCGTATCGGGATAGACCGGCGGCGCCAGCCGGGCGCGGACCGGGATCGGGCACTCGCTGGAAATCGCCGGATCGCGGTAGAGCAGATTCAAGTTGCCAAACACGTCCAGTAGATAGAGCCCCGTCGCGTTGAGCGGGTTCTGGTTCGTATCGTCCACCCGACAGTGCGGCGGCAGGCGCCGATCGCTCCACGCCACCAGGTAATGCTCCTCGGAGAGCGGGTAGGGGTTGGCGTAGTAGCTCTCCGCCAACGCTTCCGTCTCGGGGAACGGCACCTCGGGCGTCAGCCGGACGATGGGTGCCGCCTCCTCCGTCCCGAGATTCCGGTCCAGCAGGATCAGCGAACCGCCCATGTTGGAGTGATGCGCCCCGGCCGTGCCGATCAGCCGGTGCGAGCCGGGGATCGAGCGGGCTTCAAACTTGACCTGGGGCCGCGTGGTGTAATTGCCATAGACGAGCTGCGGATTGGTGCCGTCGGGGTTGGTTGCCCAGAGGCTGAAAAAATGGCCGTTGAAGCGGTCGATATAGTCCCAGCGCGTGTAGAGGATCCGCCCGTCCGACGCCACCGAGGGCGTCCACTCGAAATTCTCGAACGCCGAGATCGGATGCACGTCGCTCCCCTCGGCCTGCATGCGGTGGAGCGTAAAGACCGGCACCGGCCGGTAGTTGTCGCCGCCGCAGCGGACATAGCTGTCGGGCAGGTCGGATTCGAGCGTCTGCCGCGTGTTCGCCTTGCTGCACTGGAGAAACACGCCCTTGCGGGTCGAGAGGAAGACGATGTCGCCACCGGGCAGGTAGCGGGCATCGAAATCATCATAACGCCCGTGGGTCAACTGCCGGAGGCCGCTGCCGTCCAGGTTTATCTCGTACACATGGAAGAACGCGTCCTCCGGCAGGTTCGCCTTGGTGGCCTTATCGGGCAGATCGGCCACCTGCGCATAGTACTTCGCGTAGGCAAAGAGCACCTTCTGGCCGTCGTACGACAGGTCGGGCCGGATGAAACTTCCCTCGGCAAAACGCCCGGTCAGGCACCGCAGCTTCGGCCGGTCGCTCTTGAAACCTGCAAGCACGAAGACCCCGCCGCCCGGCCGCGACCACCAGCCGTAGAACTGGTCGGACATGTGCGGGAACCGGCCGGGAGCGTGTTTGACAAACAGGATCGAATCGAAGTCCAGGAGCGGGTTGCGCAATGCCAGCCGGCGCACCGCCCAGCGGGCGTCGCCATAGGCCCGGGCCTGCGCCTCCGGCGAGGCGTCGGCCGGAAGCTGTCGCGCGGCCGCTGCCCGCAGCGCCTGCTCCTCGACGGCGCTCGGCGCCCCGAGCTTCCGCAGGTTCGCGGCCAACTTGAAGCCGCGCTCGAACAGCAGGCCAACCGGGTGCTGTGCGCTCGACCAGTTCGCCATCTTCGACGGGACGTTCGGTGGGCCGTGCGCGACCGACCACGGGCTTACGCTCGATTGCGTGGCCGGACGATTCAGCGCCACGTTCTCCTTGCCCCCGGCCGCGTAGATCTCCACCTCGTCCAGGTGGAAATAACTGTGGCCGGGCAGTTGCAGCCGGACATAGCGGGCGCTCTGCCCGTTGAGCGCAACCGCGAGCGGACGGTTGTCCGGCTGGCCGCCGAAAATTGTGCCGTCGTGCTGGTAGGCCGGCTTGAAGCTCCGCCCGTCGGAAGACAACAGCACCATGATCCGGCTGCTGCGGTCGGCCGTTCCATCGCAGCGGTTGTAGACCATGACGCGATCGAGCGCTGCCGGCTGGCCCAGGTCGACTTGCCACCAGGGGTTTGCTTCCTCGGCGGTATGAAAGCCCCACGTGCCCGTTTTGACGCCATCGCAGCCGCCGGCAGCGTCCTGCTCGGGCGTGACGCTGCCCGCGGGCGCCGCCCCCGGCGCTCCGCCGCGCAGCACATCCTGCCGCAGCCAGTCGGCCTCGATCTGTTCGGGCGTGATGGCTGGGGGCGCCGCGCCCGAACGCGCTGGCGCGGCCAACGCGGCCGACCGCCAGCCGACCACCAGCGCGACCATCAACATTTACGGAAATGATATTTCCAACTGGGCAGACTGGAACGGGGCCGGATCTTCGGGATTTCACACGGATGGGATCATCGAGTATACCTGCTCGGCGTTCTCTGGGTCAGCGTGCGGCAC
>CAIQIC010000276.1 GCA_903871765.1 uncultured Lentisphaerota bacterium | reverse complement strand
TTTCAAAGGGAAGAACATCCGGGCAGAGAACACTCAATTCTTGACTATTGAATCTTGAATCTTGATTTATTTTTAAAACAGTGCATTCACCACCAGCCCGGCAGGGGCTTTGGGGTAGAAATAGGTGGATTTGCGCGGCATGATTTCCTTGGCGTCGGAGACGGCCTTAATCAGCTCCGGTTTAATCGGTTTCAGGAAGAACACGGCCTGCTGGTCGCCGTTTAACACGTCCCGCACGGATTCCCCGCGGTCGTGGCTGAAGCTGACCCGCGGCTCGGTGCTGCCGTCGATGGCCAGCCCCAGGATTTTATTCAATATCAGGTGGTCGAGGACGGCCACATCCAGATTACGGTAAATCTCGGAGCTGTTGGGCATGATTTGCGTTAAAACCTTTTCGTCGCGCAGTTTCAGGGCGTAGAATTTATCCTTGCCCGGGCCGAAGAACCCGAGGCGGATGCCCCCCGGTTTGTTCATCGCGGCGTCGAGTTTCTGCCAGTCGTTCGCCGGCATTTCGGTGATGGCAAAATAAGCGGACAGTTTGTCGTGCAAATCCGCCAAAACTTCTTTGGTCAGGCCGCGGATAACGCGGTGCGGCGCCAGGATAATCAGCCCGGGGTCGGCGAAATCCACCAGCGTCGTCATCACGAAATTGACGGCGTCGTCGGGGGTGATGCGGCTGTCGGCGGCCATCTGCTCACGGCTGTACATCAGCGCGGAGGTATAGCGGTGGTGCCCGTCGGCCACGTAAAAAGGCTGCTTACTCAGTGCATAGGCAATGCGGTTGGCCACGGCCTTGTTCGAAATCGCCCAGACCTTGTGGCGGTCGCCTTCGGGAATCGTAACGTCAATGACCGGTTCCTTTTGCGTCTCGGTTTCCAGTGTGTCAGCGATGACGCGCTCGCGGTCCTGATACATCATCAGCACCGGGCTGGTGTTCACTTTGAGGGTTTTCAGCAGGTTCTGCCGGTCTTCCTTGGCGGCGGCGAAAATCTTTTCGTGGGGGCGGATGATGCCTTTCTCCCATTCTTCGAGGCGGACGCGGGCGATGATGCCGCGGCGCATGCCGGCCTTGCCGTTGAGGCTGAAATAATGCTCGTCGAGATAGACGGCGGGGGCCTGTTCCGGCACCAGGATTTTCTTATCCAGCCAATCGGCGAGAGTGGCTTGGGTGCGGGTATATTTGTTGTTGAAAGGAGAATCGCCGGGGGATGTTTTGGCGTCTTCCAGGCGGATGAAATTATAGGGGCTGCGGGAGTGTAAATCCGCGTGCAGCGCGGTGGAAATAACGTCGTAAGGCGGACAGATGACTTTGGAAATATCTTTGACGAACGATTGATTGTAGCGCAAGCCGGCGAACGGTCTGATTTCTGCCATGGTTTTGCCCCCGGAAATAGATTTGCGGCGGACTGCCACTTCTAAGTGTACTGTAAATCGCAATCGGGGCACAAGCGGCAGTTTTTGACGCATTCCGGCGCAACAGGTATAATTAGCGTGAAATTAGAATGCCTTCGGGATTCTTTTTTCCGGCAGGCGCCTGTAGCTCAGCTGGATAGAGCATCAGTCTTCGAAACTGGTGGTCGAGGGTTCGAATCCCTCCAGGCGCACCACAAAAACTTTTCTTATCTCCCGTAGAAGAATCTGGGCGGCCTTAACTCCAGCCAGACATCGTCGCAGGCTTTGGTTTCATCGGGGCTTAGTTTGACGTCCAGCGCCCCCAGGTTCTCGGCCAGCTGTGTTGCGGAGGAAGCCCCGACAATGGCGGAAGTAATCCCCGCATTACCGAGCACCCAGGCGAGAGCAAACTGCGCCATCTTGCGGCCATTAGCAT
>CAIQIC010000275.1 GCA_903871765.1 uncultured Lentisphaerota bacterium | reverse complement strand
CGACCGCCACCCAGGCGAGCCACCGCACTCGCATGGTCGAGGCACAGGCGAGCACTGCCACCAACACCAGGACGACTAGGATGGGGTGAAAATCGAGTTGATAACGATTACTATGCACCGGCGCCATTGAGATGAACACCAGGCATGCAACCGCCCAGACACCAGCCGCCGCCGCAATTGCCGCAAGATGGACCGCCAGTCTGCGTCGCCATGTCGCCCATGCGCCCACTACTGCAAGCAGCATGAAGAGCGGCAAAAAGAAGAACTGACCATGAACCTGCTCGAAATATGAACCTATCGGCTTCGGACCAGGTGCGAAAAATGGGAAGAACCAGCCCGTGTCCGGCGGCGTCAAATAGTAGACTTTCAGATTCCTGCCGAGCGACGCCAGCGTGAAAGGAAAACCATTGCTGTGCGAGCCCAGCTGGTAGCGCAGGCCAAACTCAAAAGGATTGTCGAAGCGCGCCCAGTTGTACCACGCCAGCCCGGCGAGAAACACACCCACCGGCACCAGCACCGCCCCGGCAAGACGGACCGCCCGCACCCATGCGCCCCCGGCACCGCCTTCACCGCGCCACCATCCAAATCCTGCCATGAAGATCAACGCTGCTAACGAGCCCGGAATGAGAGTCGGGCGCGAGCCTGCCGCCAGGCCGGCACATGTACTCGCCAGGATGAGCCATCTTACAGCCCTCCTGGGCCGCACGGTTGCGAGCGTCAGGCAAAACAATCCGGCCATTGCCCACGCACAGCCCGATATGATGGCGACCTCATAGAACAACGGCCGGCGCAATACGACGGGCAGTCCGCTGCCGAGCCCGAGCGAAAATACCGCGGCAACCCAGAATCCGGCTCCAATACGCGGGAAGAATTCCCGCCGTAACAAATTCAACCAGGCGGTACCGACGAGAAATACCGCCGAAGCGAGAAAAGCCGCTGCCAGCCATTCCGGCAAATCGTTCCCGGTCAGCAATGTCCATGGCAGGAATAGCATGAGCGCCGGTGTGACGCCGAAATAAAGATAGTATCTCCCGTGGTAGAAGCTTGCATCGAGCAAGAAGGATTTGGCCTTGGCGTTGTCCACTCCCAACGCCGGATCGGGCGTCGCTTTCATGGCGAGTTGCCCGTCCCGAAAACCGTTCACGAGCAGATTATAATAATCGCTCTGCGGTCCTGCGAAGATCCGTGCCCCCGGATAATTGGATACCGCGGTCCAATAATAGAACCAGAGCACGGCCGCGATGGTGAGCACCGTGCCCATGAGGACGAATATGCGTGAGCTCTTCACCCAATCCCTCCGCTGCCGTCACACCGCCGTTGGCAGCTCACTGTGGGCGGCCGCGAGGCATTATCTCGGAAAATCAAGACGCGGTTCACACCGCTCAGCGAAGTCCGTCCCGGCAATACTGACAACTTCGGAATGAGGCCGCCCAGGCTTCAACCCAATCCATCCGATGCTAGCTTGCTTGGTCGCCGCGAGTGCTCTTTTCTTGCCTCATGCGAATTGCAGGAAGTGACTCTCGCGTCCTTGTGACGGGCGGCGCCGGTTTCATTGGCTCGCATCTTGTCGATCTCCTTGCCGGCGCCGGCTGCCGCGTCACCGTCCTCGATAACTTTCGCAACGGTCGCGAGGAAAACCTGCAAGCGGCGCTCCGCACCGGCCGCGTGACCGTGGTGCGCGGCGACATTGTTGATCCAGGAGTCTGCGACAACACCCTGCCAGGCCATCCGGTCGTTTTTCACCTCGCCTGCCTGGGCGTGCGGCACTCGTTGCACAGCCCGCATGAGAACCACCAGGTCAACGCGCTCGGCACGCTCAACCTGCTCCAGTCCGCGCGCCGTGCTGGCGTCACCCGGTTCCTTTATGTCTCCACGAGCGAAGTCTACGGCTGCGCGGTAGCGTTCCCGCTCACCGAGGAGACCGCGACGTGGCCCACCACGGTCTACGGCGCATCGAAGCTCGCGGGAGAGCACTATGCCGCGGCGTTTCACACCTGCCACGGCCTGCCGGTGGTGCGCGT
>CAIQIC010000274.1 GCA_903871765.1 uncultured Lentisphaerota bacterium | reverse complement strand
GTGGTCTCGCCGCGGAAGAGTGTATGCCGCAGGACCCGCGCGCACAGGATCGCCAGCGCAATGCCCAGCAGGTAAATCAACCACAGGATGGGTGCCTGCCAGGCGGCCGGGAAAAAGGCGGGGATGATCAGCGCATAAATCGGGAAGCGCGCGCCGCAGCTCATCAGCGGCACGATCAGCATCGTGGTCAGCCGGTCGCGGCGGCTTTCCAGCGTGCGCGTGGCCATGATGGCCGGCACGGAACAGCCGAACCCGAGCAGCAGGGGAATGAAGCTCTGGCCGTGCAGCCCCAGCTTGTGCATCAGCCGGTCCATGATGAACGCCGCCCGGGCCATGTAGCCGGTATCCTCCAGCACGGCGATGGCGGTGAACAGCAGCACGATGTTGGGCAGGAACATCAGCACGCCGCCCACGCCGCCCAGGAGGCCGTCCGCCAGCAGCGAGCGCCACAGCACGGAGCCGCCGCCCGGGGCGCCGCCGCGCGCCAGGTCCTTGAGCGTGGCGAAGAGATGGTCCAGCCCCTCCGTCGGCGGCCCGCCCGCCTTGAAGACGATAAAGAACACCGCATACATCAGCAGCAGGAAGATCGGCAGGCCCCAGATGCGATGGATCAGCAGGGCATCCAGCCGGTCGGAACGGTTGTGCCGTTCCTCGACGGTCAGGCGCACGCACTCCGAGCAGGCGCCGGAGATGAAGCCGTAGCGCCGGTCGGCGATGATGATCTCGGGCGTATCGCCGCACCGTTCGGCGATGAGCGCGCGCTCCCGGTCCACCAGGGCGCGCAGCTCCGGATCAGGGAACGCCTTCCAAACATCGGCGTCGTTCTCCAGCAGTTTGACTGCCTGCCAGCGGGCGCGGGCGAGCGAGCCGGGCGTGCCGCCGGAGCTGATGGGCCGTTGCAGCCGCTCGAGGGACTCCTCGACGTCGCGGCCGTAGCGCACCTCCGCCGGCGCGCAGGGCCGTTCCCGCCGCGCCACCGCCAGCGCGGCGGTCAGCAGTTCCGGCACCCCTTCGCCCTTGGGGCCGGAGGTGGGCACGATGGGCACGCCGAACAAGGCGGACAAGCGCTGCAGGTTGAACTCCAGACCGCGCGCGCGGGCGACGTCGCTCATGTTGAACGCCAGCACCATGGGCACGCCCAGTTCCATGCATTGCACGGCAAGGTACAGGTTGCGCTCGAGGTTCGAGGTGTCCACCACGTCCACCACGACGTCGGGCTTGTCGTCCAGAAGAAAGCGCCGGGTCACCTGCTCTTCCGGCGAGTAACTGGTCAGGCTGTAAATGCCCGGCAGATCCACCACGCGGATGTCTTCCGCGCCGCGCCGGCAGAAACCCTCCTTGATCGCGACCGTCACGCCGGGGTAGTTGCCCACGTGCTGGTGCGCGCCCGTCAACTGGTTGAAGAGCGTCGTTTTGCCGGAATTCGGGTTGCCGGCCAGGGCGATGGTGGGGCGCGCGGACATGTTACACGGCGGGTGCGGGTTCCGTCGGGACGACCTGGATATGCCGCGCCACGGCGCGCCCCAGCGCCACGCGGCTGCCGCGGACGTCCACCACCAGCGGTCCGTGCCCCTGCCGCCGGATGATGGTGACGTCCGTGCCCGGCAGCAGGCCCAGCGCCGCCAGCCGCGCGCGCAGCGCCGGCCCGCCGGCCAGGCCGGCCACGCGCAGGCGCCGGCCGGGTTCGGCGGCCCCCAGCGGCAGGCTGGTGGTTGGCAGGGCGGTTCGTGACATGCAGACACTGTACTGGAAAAAGACGGAAAGCAAAGCGCGGAGCGGCGCCGCGGGGCCGCCCGGAAAAAAGCTGCGATAAAATCTTGACGACGGGGGGCCGGATGGGGCACACTGGCAAAAAGTTGTGGTATTGGGCCGAGGCAAGGAGCCGGTTGCATGTTGAATTGGTTGTTGGGATATTTTTCGAACGACATCGGCATTGATTTGGGGACGGCCAATTCGCTGGTGTATGTAAAGGACCGGGGCATCGTGTTGAACGAGCCTTCGGTGGTGGCCATTCAGACCGGCACCACCCGCGTGCTGGCGGTGGGCGACGAGGCCAAGCGCATGCTGGGGCGCACGCCCGGGAACATCGTGGCGATCCGGCCTCTGCGGCACGGCGTCATCGCGGACTTCGAGATCACCGAGGCCATGCTGCGGTATTTCATCCGCAAGGTGCACAACCGGCGCCAGATGGTGCGGCCGCGGGTGATCATTTCCGTCCCCAGCGGGATTACGGAGGTGGAAAAGCGCGCGGTGAAGGATTCTGCGGCCCATGCCGGCGCGCGCGAAGTGTATTTGATCGAGGAGCCCATGGCCGCCGCCATTGGGGTTGGACTGCCCGTACAGGAACCCGCCGGCAACATGATTGTCGACATGGGCGGGGGGACCACGGAAGTGGCCATTATTTCCCTGGCCGGGATTGTGCACAGCCGCAGTGTGCGGGTGGGCGGAGACGAGATGGACGAGGCCATCGTCCAGTATATGAAGCGGGTTTATAACTTGATGATCGGCGAGCGGACGGCGGAGGAAATCAAGATCACGATTGGTTCCGCCCATCCGCTGGGCGAGGAGATGAGCATGGAAGTCAAGGGCCGCGACTTGGTCGCCGGCCTGCCGAAGACCATCACCATTACCTCCGAGGAAATTCGCGAGGCGCTGCAGGAGCCGGTTTCAGCCATTATCGAGGCCATCCGGATCACGCTGGAACGCTGCCCGCCGGAGCTGTCCGCGGACCTGGTGGACCGCGGCATCGTGCTGGCCGGCGGCACGGCGCTGCTGCGGGGCATCGACAAGCTCATCGCCGAACAGACCGGACTCCCGGTGCACGTGGCCGAGGATCCGCTGAGCGCCGTCGCCGAAGGCACCGGCGTGGTGCTCAACGAGTTAAATTTCCTCCGTAAGGTCGCGTTCGGCGGCCGGACCTGATCCGGCCGCTGTTCTGCCCACCCGCCGCATAGCGTTCGTCTCCCCGGTGTAGTGTGTCGCCGTCGCGGCCCGCCCGCCGGCGCGAGGATAGGGAAACACGATGCGAGACCGTACGCTGATCAATCTGATCGTCTTCGGCGCCATCCTGCTGCTGGTGCTGAACCTGCCGCTGCCGGTGGCCGGCCGGCTGAAGGCCCTGACCCGCGACACCCTCGCGCCCCTGCAAAAGGCCGTGTCCGGCTTTTCGCGCCAGGCGCGCGAGAGCCTGAAGCTGTTGCGCGGCGTGGGCGGCCTGATCGAGGAGAACCGCAAGCAGGCCGAGGAGGTGGCGCGGCTGCGGATCCGGGTGGGCGATCTCCAGGCGCTGGAGGCGGAGAATCTGCAACTGCGCGAGTTGTTGCGCTTCCGGCAGAAGGAGGCGCGCGCGCTCATGGCTTGCGAAGTGGTCGGCCGCGACGTCAGCGGCTGGTGGAGCATGCTGCGCCTGGACAAGGGCGCCCGGGACGGCCTCCAGCCGGACCTGGCGGTAATCACAGCGGAAGGGCTCATCGGGCGGATCACCAACGTTTCGGCGCGCACCAGCGACGTCCTGCTGATTTCGGATCCCAACTGCCGTATCTCCGCCTTCGTCGAGCGTTCGGGCGCGTTTGGCATTGTCTCGGGCTGCGGGCCGGCAGCCCAGGGACTGCCTGTGTGCCGGATGGAATTCATTGACAAGAGCCGGAAGAACCCGGTGGCCGAAGGCGACGAGGTGGTCACCTCGGGCTTGGGCGGCGTTTTCTCGCAGGGCCTGCCGATCGGCAAACTGGAACACGTGCACACCAATGCCTCGGGGCTGTACCTGGAGGCGGATGTCGTCCTCCGGGCCGACCTGGGCGCGTTGGACAATGTGTTCATCGTGGCCGACCGCGTCCAGCCCCCGCCGCGCAGCCCGGAGGACGAGGGGCCATGACGCAGCTCGTGCTGATTTTTGCCCTGTTGACGGGCGTGGTGCTGCAGGCGGTGCTGCCCCCCACCTGGGCCTGGTTGGGCGCGGCGCCGGCGCCGATTCTGCTCGGCATCGTGCTGTATGTCGCGCTGGCGCACAGCCAGTTGCGCATGCTGGGCTGCGCGCTGGCCGCCGGGCTGCTCCAGGATGCCCTGGGCCAAATCCCGCTGGGCTATTCCTCCTTTGGTTTCTGCCTAGCCGGTCTGGCGGCGCACCGTTTCCAGGACGAAGTGTTTGAGCATGCGGGTGTGACGCACGCGGTTTTCGGCGCCGCAGCCGGCGGGTTGGTCACGCTGTCGCTGTACGGCCTGCTGGGCAAAGACGGCAGCATCGGTCTGTCCCCTGTCTGGGCGGTGAAAAAAATCGCCGGGGCGGCGCTGCTGGGCGCCCTGGTGACGCCGGTGGAATGCTGGCTGCTGGCCCGCCTGGAACTTCGGCTGGGCAGCCGCCCACAGGAGGAACGCTAGTGGCCTGGCGCGAACTCTGGAACGACGAGCTGATCCGGCTGCGCCTGCTGCTGATTGTCATGCTGGCCGCGCTGGGCCTGCTGGCGGTCAACCTCTGGCGCATGCAGGTGGCGCGGGGCGCGCTGTACCAGCACAACCTGGGAGAACAGAGCATTCGCCGCGTGCGCACCGCCGGGGCGCGCGGCCGCATTCTTGCGCGCGACGGCGCGTTGCTGGCCGACAACAAGCCCAGCTATCAGGTGGTGCTGTACCTGGAGGAACTGCGCCAGCCCGGCCGCGGCTGGACGCGGACCCTCAGGAAAGTCGAGACGGTGCTCCAGGATATATCCCGGCTGCTGGAGCGGCCCTCGCACCTCACGGCGGACGACATCCAGAACCATATTCGCGCGCGGCTCCCGCTGCCGTTGGTGGCCTGGCGCAACATCGACGAAACCGCGCGTGCCCGGTTGGCCGAACGCGCCAGCACATGGCGCGGCGTGGACGTGGTCGCGGTGCCGCTGCGCACCTATCCGGCGGGTACCCTGGCAGCCCACGTCCTGGGCTACGTCAGCCGTGCCAATCCGCCGCCGGACGACGAAACCGCCGCCCGTTACTATGAACCGGACGTGGCGGGCAAAGAGGGGATTGAAAGGCGTTACGACGATGAACTGCGCGGACAGGCCGGCGAGAAGGTGGTTATTGTGGACGTCTCCGGCTTTCGCTACCGCCAGCATTTGCCCGCCATCCTGGAAAGGTTCAGGCCGCGGGAGGCCGTCCCGGGACGCGACGTGATCCTGACGCTCGACACCAACGTGCAGGCGCGCGTCGAGCAGGCCCTCGGCACGCAGCCGGGAGCCGCCGTCGTGGTGGACCCCGCCAACGGCGACGTGCTGGCCATGGCCAGCGCCCCGTCGTTTGATCCCAACGAAATCGCCGCCGGCCTGCCGCCGGAGCTGTGGCAGGCGCTGGTGAACGATCCCCGCCAGCCGCTGCTCCCGCGGGCTCTGGCGGGCCAATACGCGCCCGGCAGCACGTTCAAGCCGGTGACGGCCCTGGCCGCCTTGGAAAGCGGGCGCTCCACGCCGGAGGTCACCTACGCGTGCCCCGGCTATTTTATGCTGGGCCGCGCCCGGTTCAATTGCTGGGAGAACCTCGCGGGCCACGGCGTGCAGAACCTGCACCAGGCCCTGCAGCACTCCTGCAACGTCTATTTCTTCAACCTCGGGCTGCGGTGCGGCCCGGAGGCGATCCACGCTATGGCGATCCAGTTCGGCTTTGGCCACCAGACCGGCATTGATCTCGGCCGCGAAATGTCCGGCTTGGTGCCGGACGACGCCTGGAAGCGCCGGGTACAGCATGACGGGTGGCGCGATGGCGACACGTGCAACATGGCCATTGGCCAGGGTGCACTGCTCGTCACCCCCCTGCAGATGGCCATGTTCGCGGCGGCGCTGGCCAACGGGGGCAGCGTTTTCCAGCCCCGCCTCGTGGCCGGCGTCCGTGACCCCGTGAGCGGCGTGACGCGCACCGTGCCGCCGCGGTTGCTGCACACGTTGGCGGTGGATCCCGCCCGTCTGCGCGTCGTGCGCGAAGGGCTGCGCGCGGTCGTCAATACGTCCACCGGCTCCGGCAAAAAAGCCGCCCTCGACAACATCGTGGTGGCCGGCAAGACCGGCACGGCGGAACACGGCGCCAAGGGCGCAGGCCAGAAGTGGACGTGGATGATCGCCTTCGTGCCCTATGAGCGGCCCCGCTACGCGCTGGCGATGCTGGTGGAAGAGGGCGTGTCCGGCGGCAGCACGGTCGCGCCGCTGGTGCATGACGTGCTGTATGACCTGCTGGCCAAACCGGCCCTGCTGCAAGGAGAAGGTTGATGACGGCGCGTTGGATCAGACCGGTGCGGCGCATGGACTGGATCCTGTTGCTGGCGGTGCTTGCGCTGCTGGTGACCGGCGTGCTGTTCATCTTCAGCGCCTCCACCCGCAGCGTGGATCTGCCGCTCTACAAGAAGCAGATCGGCTGGGCGCTGGCCGGGCTGGCCTGTTTCCTTGGCCTGTTGTACGCGGACTATTACCGGCTGCGCGACGCGGCCTGGTGGCTCTATGGCACCAGCTTGCTCCTGCTGGTGCTGGTGCTCGTCCCGGGCATCGGCCGGAAGGTGTATGGCGCCTACCGCTGGCTGTCGCTGCTCGGCCTCCAATTCCAGCCCTCCGAGCTGGCCAAACTGGCCACCATCATCGCCCTGGCCCGCTTCATGAGCCGGCCGGGTCGCGAGATGAACGCGGCCGGCAATATCGGCGGGGCGGTGATGATCGTGCTGCCGCCCGTCCTGCTGATCGCGGCGGAGCCGGACCTCAGCACCGCCAGCGTGTTGTTGCTGACCGCGATCGTGATGCTCTATATCGCCGGCCTGCCGATGCCCCTGCTCGGGCTGGCGACCCTGACGGGGCTGCTGGCCGTAGGCCTGCTGCTGGGCCTGTTGTTCTGGGCGCCGGCCTGGCTGCCCCTCAGCGATTACCAGAAGGAACGCATCCTGGTCTTCCTGGATCCCGGCCGCGACCCGCTGAACCATGGCTGGAACGCCGTGCAGTCCGCGCTGGCCGTCGGCTCCGGCGGCCTCACGGGCAAGGGCTTTCTCAAGGGGACGCAGGACGTGCTCGGTTATCTGCCGCGCACCGTCGCGCCGACGGACTTCATCTTTTCCGTCATCGCGGAGGAAGTCGGTTTTGTCGGTTCCGCGGTTTTGCTGTCGTTGTACGCCGTGGTGTTGAGCGCGGGCCTGCGCGCCGCCGCCGCGGCCCGGGACAAGTTGGGCCGGCTGCTGGCCGCCGGCCTGACCGGTATGTTGTTCTGCCATGTGTTCATCAACATCGCCATGACCATCGGCCTGATGCCGATCATGGGCATCCCCCTGCCGCTGATGAGCTACGGGGGTTCGTTCATGATCAGCACCATGGCCGCCCTGGGCCTGGCACAAAGCGTGTACGTGCGTCGGTATACCTGAGGAGAGATAAAGCATGAAATCGTTACTGGCCCTGTTGGGCTTCGTTCGTAAAATAAAAAAGGAAATCATCATCAACGCCGAAAGCCTCGAGGTGCGCGTGGCCGTCCTCGAAGAAGGCAACCTGGAGGAGTTCTCCATCGAGCGTCCCACCGAGGAGCGCATCGTCGGCAGCATCTTCAAGGGCCGCATCCAGAACCTGGAGGACGGCTTGCAGGCGGCGTTCATTGACATCGGCCAGAAGAAGAACGCCTTCGTTCATTTCTGGGACATGATCCCCGAGGACGCCGCCCGCCTGGAGGCCGAGGAAGGCATCCAGTCCTCGCGCCCGCAGAATCGCCAGAAGCTCAGCGCCGCCGAGATGAGCAAGCGGTTCCCCATCGGCTCCGAGATCATCGTGCAGGTCACCAAGGGCGCCATCGGCACCAAGGGCCCGCGCGTCACGGCCAACCTCAGCATTCCGGGCCGCTACCTCGTCATGATGCCCGGCTGCAACCTCAAGGGCGTGTCGCGCAAGATCGAGGACGTCAAGGAACGCCAGCGGCTCAAGAAAATCCTCGCGCGGCTGCCCGTGCCGGCCGGGGTCGGGCTCATCGTGCGCACCGCCGGCGCCGGCGCGCGCAAGGTCAGTTTTGTGCGCGACCTGCGCGGGTTGCTGGAAAGCTGGAAGGATATCCAGTCCGGCCTGAGCGGCACGCCGGCGCCCTGCTGCCTGTACCAGGAACCCGACCTCGTCGAGCGTATCGTCCGCGACGCCCTGACCGAGGACGTGGATCGCGTGGTGATTGACGCGCCGGAGGTCTACGCGCGGCTCCGCGACAAGGTCGGCCGCCTCTCCCGCCGCGCCCGTAACCGCATCAAGCCCTATGACGGCGACGCGCCGATTTTCGAGCACTTCGGCGTCGAGCGCCAGCTCGAAAACGCCTTCCGCCGCAAAGTCTGGCTGAAGTCCGGCGGCTACCTGGTGTTCGACGAAACCGAGGCGCTGGTGGCCATCGACATCAACACCGGACGGCACAAGGGCGGTTCCAACCAGGAGGAATCCATTCTCCAGGTGAACCTGGAGGCGGCCAGCGAGATCGCCCGCCAGCTCCGGCTGCGCAACGTCGGGGGACTGGTGGTGGTGGACTTCATCGACATGAAGCAGAAGAAGAACCAGCAGCAGGTCTACCGCATCCTGCGCGACGCGCTGCGGAACGACAAGGCGCGCACCAATGTCCTGCCGATCTCCCCGCTGGGCCTGCTGGAAATGACCCGCCAGCGCGTCGAGGAAAGCATTCACGCCACCACCTACACCGACTGCCCCTACTGCCGGGGTCGCGGCATGGTGAAATCCCTGCTCAGCATGAGCGTCGCCATCCAGCGGCAGATTGCCAGCCTGATGCGCCACCATCACGACCGGGAGCCAATCAGCCTGAAAATCACCGTCCACCCCGCGGTCATGGAGCGCCTGCGCAAGGAGGATGAGACCGTGCTGGTCGCCCTGCAGGAAAAATACGGCAGCCGGCTGTCGTTCCTCTCCGACACCCTGCTGCACATGGAGGACTTCAAGATCGCCAACGCCGCCACCGGCGCGGAACTCTACAGCACCATCGAGCGTGGGAACGCCTGACCATCCACCGCACCCGACCCTCTCCGAAACGATCATGGAGGCCGCCGAGGTCGCCGCCAGCCATTGCGCCCACCTGGCCCCGCGCCGGTGAAGGGCGAATGCCGGGGAAGAGCGGGTTGCCATGGGTCATGGGTGGTGCGGCTGAAACCGGAACACGCGCGAACGCGCCACGAGCCGGCTGGGCGAAAAACAGTCCTGTCTGTCGCCCGCATGTGCCGCCCGCCAGCACGATGCGGAGGTCCCCGGTTTGATTCATTCCGCCGCGGGGGACATCACACTGCGTTATCCGGCCGGGTAGTCCAGTGTGATGTCATAGCAGCCAGCAATTCGCATTCTTGGAGCGGAACCGGTGACGGTTCCGGGCACTTTCGGAACGTTTACACGTTCCACTCCAGGGAAGAAGCAACGAGTGCGGCTGGTGGGATCGTTCGTCCCTGCGTCCCTGGCAACGTGTGGCGGGAATAGCTACGCGTTTCGCGCTTTACCAGTTCCGCGGTCGGAAGGTTGATACGCGGGCCAGTTCCTCCAGTAGGGCGCGTTCCTTGGCCGAGGGTTTGGGCGGCACGACGATTTTCGCCACCACGTAGAGATCACCCGTGCCGCGGCCGCCGGGCTTGGGCAGGCCCTTGCCGCGCAGGCGCAGGCGCTGCCCGCTGGCCGTGCCGGGCGGAATGGTCAGCGTGACGGCGCCGGCCAGCGCCGGGATGGTCACCTGCCCGCCCAGGGCGGCTTCCCAGGGCGCCAGGGGCAGTTCCATGTCGAGATCGTGGCCGGCCACCTTGAAGAACGAATGCGGCGCGAGGTGGAGGGTGAGGTAGAGATTGCCCGGCGGGCCGCCGTAGGGACTGGACGCGCCCTGGCCGGCGAGCCGGATGCGGGTGCCCTCGGTGGCGCCGGCGGGGATCTTCACGTCGTAGTTTTTCACCGCGCGCTGCGGTTCGCCCCGCCGATCGTAGGTCTCCGCCTGCAGCGCGATGGACTTCGTGGCGCCGTGAAAGACATCGTCGAGGCTGACCGTGAAGGCCGCCTCCTGGTCCTGTCCGCCTTCCGGCATGGCTTCCTCGTCCCGGGGACCGCCGGCGCGGCTGGTGCGGTAGCGGAACGAGCGGTCCCGGCCGGCGCCGCCGCCCTGGCCGCCGAACAGCATCTCGAAAAAGTCGCTGAACCCGCCGACTTCGCCGCCGAGGTTCTCGAACCCGAAGCCCCCGCCCGGACCACCCGGCCCGCTCTGGACGCCGCCAAAGTCGAAGTGAACGTTTTCCCAACCCGGCGGCGGACGGAATTCCTGGCCGCCGCGCCAGTTCGCGCCCAGCGCATCGTACCGCTTGCGTTTCTCGGGATCGTTGAGCACTTCATAGGCCTCGTTGACCTCCTTGAAGCGCGCTTCGGCGCCGGCGGCCTTGTTCACGTCGGGATGGAACTGGCGCGCCAGCTTGCGATAGGCTTTTTTCAACTCTGCCGCGCTGGCGCCGCGGCTGACGCCGAGCGTTGCGTAGTAATCTTTAAATTTGACGGGCATGGGACGCTGCCTCCATTTTGCGCGGTAAGATAGCACATCGGCGCCGGCTGCACAAAAAAAACGCGCCGCGGCCGGGCGGATAGGCGCAGACGGAAGAGGCAGAGTTTTATCCACAGATTTCGCAGATTACACAGATGAGGAAGATGGGAAAGAAGAAGCTGGGGAGCGCGGGCTTCCAGCCCGCTGCGTCCGGCATCCTGCCGGACGCCAGGGTCCAAAGCATTTGTCCGCCTCGGCATCTTCTGGGGACAGAATCGGATCATTCAATTACGCCGCTTCCCTCTGAGCCCTCCTTCACCTCCGTGACCTCTGTGGTGGAAATTCCTCTTCCTTCCGCTCTATCCGTGTAGATCCGTGCACATCCGTGGCAAAATATTCCTGCTTTCCGCATTCACTATGTGTTGCGGCTTTGCCGCGGCCGGGCGGTTGTGATAAATTCGCTCTGCAATGCACAAGCCGCCGAAATCCGCGCCGGTGTCCACGCCGTGGAAGAACTACCTCGCCGGTCTGCCCGGCCTTGGCGCACGCCCGCTGGTGGTCGGGGTGCTGACCAGTTTCGGCGGCGCCACCGCCGCACTGAAGCTGAAGGCGCGCCCGTGCGACCTGGTCGAGTGGCGGCTGGACCTGACCGGGCAGAAAAACGGGCTGTGGCTGGAGCGCTGCTTCGCCCTGGAGCAGGCCGGCCTGCCCGTGTTGCTGACGATCCGTTCTTCAGCCGAAGGCGGCCGCTGGTTCGGCGAGGAGCCGGAGCGGCTCACGCTCTACCGGCGCGGGCTGGACGTGGTCCACGCCGTGGACGTCGAGATCAACAACCGCCTCCTGCCACAGGTGATCGCCGCCGCCCACGCGCTGCAGAAACCCGTGGTTGGCTCGTTTCACGACTTTACCGAGACGCCGCCGCGCGCCGTGCTGGAGGAGGTCATCCGGCTGGGCTGGAAATCGGGAGCGGACATCGTCAAGCTGGCCGTGAAACTGCGCAGCCCGGACGATCTGGCCCTGCTGCTGGCCCTGCTGCAGACGGCCACGCCGCAGCGGCCGCTGTGCGTCATCGGCATGGGCGATCCGGCGGCGCGCCTCGATCTCGCACGCGCCGGCTCCTGCCTGGCCTACGGCTACCTCGACCGCCCGACCGCCACCGGCCAGCTCGCCGCCGCTGAACTGACCGCCCAGTTGCGCGGCGGGGCGTGATGGTCAATTATGCTCACCCTTTGAACTTGGCTGAAGACAGACGCCCCGACAGAGCGGGGCGGCTACAGGTTCCAAGATACAGGCCGTAGTAGAAATCTGTAGCCACGGCGCTCTGTCGCCGTGTGTTTGCTGGAAGATAAGGCTGCTGTGAAAAAATATCTGCTCATGGTTCTGTTGTGCTGGTTGGCCGGAAGGATCCCTGCCAAGGACATCATTCAAATCAAGTACCTCTGCGCGGATTGGGGACCGGCGCTGACGCTGCCGACGAAGCCAGGGGACCAGCCGAAATACAGCGAGACCGAGGAGGAGGTGTACTTCCTGAAACAAGTCCACGTGCTGACGCCGCCCGGCCTGCTCCGGGACGCGAAAAGTACTACCTCGCTTTACCTCTGCAAAATGAAGCCGGACGGCAGTGCCAAGACAGCGATCAAGGAACTCTGGCACAACGTCGCGTACCCCATCGACACGCAGGGACAGGCCTCGTGGCTCGACGTGAATGAGAAGACCAAGCGGATCGCGTTGGCTATTGGATTTGCCGGGACAGATCTGGTGGGGCTTTGGGTGATGAACCTCGATGGCACGGATTTGAAACGGATTGTATCCGAGCGCACCGAGGAAAATAGATTGCGGGCGATCAATACGTGCAGTTGGACGCCCGATGGTCAGTGGATTGTGTTCGAGGAGGAACTACGGGGGGCAAAGCCCACTAACATACATCGCATTACGAAGTGCACTGCGAAGGGTGATACCATCATGCGCTTGACCAACGGCCCTTGGCAGGATCAGCCCGCCGTTTCTCCGAACGGCAAGACGATCATCTTTTCCAATATTGGTGATGCAATGACCGGCGGTTTATATCTGATGAATATTGACGGGAGTGATCCGCATCTGCTGCCGAATCCCACTGATAAACGTTACGGAAAACATTCCGGTACGTACCCCGCTTGGAGTCCGGACGGGGCGCGAATCTATGCGGTGAGTGCGGGTGTTATAGATGTGCTCACGGGGAGAACCCTGCTGCGGAAGAGCCCTCGGTCGCTTACGCCGGAGGGGAAGGTTTTGAAGGAGTATTCCAACGTCGTCATGCCGCACTGGGGCAAAATGGGGTTGTTGTGCAGTGGTTGGGGTGGCGGTATCACGCTGGTTGATGAACAATTCGAGGTCCAGCGCATTCTGGCCACAACAGAGAAAATCAACGCGAAATGAAATGGCGTTCACTGTTTCTCCCTCTTTCGGAGGGCCACGCTTTGTCGTGGCCGTATCCCTTTGGCTATGCAAGCGGATTCCGGCCGCTTCCGAACGCGGCCAGAGACCGCATCTACAGGCTAAACGCCGGACGCCGGGTCGGAGACCCGGCCTACAAAAGAAGAACCATATCGCCACGCCGGTTGATAACTGCATGACCCGGCACAGCGTCTCGGGCTCTCCGCACGGTGTGCGGCCGGCTACGGCTCGGCCGGCGGCTGGGCGGTCAACCGTAAGGCGTGTTTGCCCCCGATAGAACAGGTGGGCGGCTCGTTCGAGCCGTTCAGGGAATAGGTGCCGCCGGCCTGGCAGACGGGCATCTTCTTTATATAGCCGTCGGCGCCGGCCAGATCCGACAGCATTCGGGGATATTGGTTGGTATGATCCAGCGCATACTGGTCCTTGGCGGACTCGATCATGCGCAGGTTGTTTCTGCAGGCGGCCTCGATGGCTTTCGATCGCGCATTCACGAAGGACGGGATCGCGATGGCCAGCAGCATGGGCAGGACCATCACGGTGAAGGCGATGCCGATGTAGCCCGTAATCAAACCCGCCAGCGCCAGCCCTTCACCGGTCAGGGTCTGATTGGACCGTTTGATTTTGCCCATGGCCTTGTGGCCGCAGATGACGGCTGGGATGCCCGAGAACAGGCAACAGCCCACCAGGCTGAGAATGCCGCAGACCAAGCTGGCCGTGGCCAACCCGCAATTTTACGGAACCGTCGTTTCTTCCGTCATGGTAACCTCCTATTTCGGAAGCTGGCATCACTACGAAACACGCGAAATTCGCGAAAAGGAGTTTCTGCAACCCAATGGATTATCAGACTTCCTGTATCCAAAAGACCATTCGCCCAATTTCTGAAGCCGGGCAAACAAAGCCCTTACCCCATATGATTGGTCTTCATTTATTTTCGCTAATTTCGTGTGTTTCGTAGTTTAAATCCTTCTTCAGTTTCAAAGTGCCGCATGTCAAAGTGCGAGGCGGAGGCGGGCGAAGCCGCGCTTGCCGCAGCGCAGGACGGCGCCGTCGGCGGGGGTGACGGTCGCGCGGGGGTCGGTCAGCTTCACGTCAGCCAGTTCCACCGCGCCCTGCTGGATCAGCCGCTTGGCGGCGCCGTTGGATTCGGCGAGGCCGGCCTTCACCAGCAGCGCGATCAGGCCGATTTTACCGTCGGCCAGATCGGCGGGGGTCAGGGTGACCTCCGGCATGTCGGTCGGCGCCTGGTGCGCGGAGAACACGCGGGCGAATTCGGCCGATGCCGCGGCGCCGGCGGCCGCGTCATAAAACTTGGCAACCACCCGCCGGCCCAGTTCGTCCTTCACCTCGCGCGGATGGCGCGCGCCGCTCTGCACGGCCGCCCTTAGCGCGGCGATCTCCGGCTCCGGCAGGCAGAGCACCAGGGAGAAATAGCGCCACATCAGGTCGTCGCTGACGCTCATGGTCTTGCCGAAGATGTCCTTGGGCGATTCGTTGACGCCGATGTAATTGCCAAGGCTCTTGGACATCTTGTTGACGCCGTCAAGGCCCTCCAGCAGCGGCAGGGTCAGAACCACTTGCGGCTCCTGGCCGAAGATTTTTTGCAGCTCGCGGCCGAGCAGCAGGTTGAACAACTGGTCGGTGCCGCCGAGCTCGACGTCGGCGCAGACCATGACGGAGTCGTAGGCCTGGATCAGCGGGTAGAGGAACTCGACCAGCGAGATCGGCTGCTGGCCGGCGTAGCGCTGGGCGAAGTCGTCGCGGGCCAGCAGTTGCGCCACGGTGACGTGGGCGGAGAGGCGGATGACCTCCTCGAACTTCATCGCCGCGAACCATTCGGAATTGAAGCGCACCTCGGTGCGGCTCCGGTCCAGCACCTTGAAGACCTGCTCTTGGTAGCTCAGCGCGTTGGCCTGCACCTGCTCGCGGCTGAGCGGCGGGCGCGTCTGCGAGCGGCCGGAGGGGTCGCCGATCATGCCGGTGAAGTCGCCGATGATGAACACGACCGTGTGGCCGGCGTCCTGGAACTCGCGCAGCTTGTTCAGGCCGACCACGTGGCCAAGGTGGAGGTCCGGGGCGGAGGGGTCGGCGCCGTACTTCACGCGCAGCGGGCGTCGGTTCGCCGCGGCCTGCTTGAGCTTGGCCTCCAGCTCCGCGCGCGACATCAAATCCACTGCGCGTCGGGTCAACAATTCCACCACCGGGTCAGGTGTGTTCATGCGACGCGGTTATAGCCCAGCGGCACGGGCCGGGCAAGCTTGATGGCGGTAATTCGCACATGGATTGGACCGATTCTTCTCCGGAGCGGAACGTGTAAACGTTCCGGAAGCGCCCGGAACCGTTACCGGTTCCGCTCCAAGCGAAGCCAGCATGCAGTTTGCTGAGCTTGATGGCAGTCCCGGCAGTCAGGGCCGGACTTCCGTCTCGGCCACGACCAGGCCGCGGCGGGCGAGCAGGGAGCCGTCGAGCCGGTACAGTTCGGCCAGGGCCTTGAAGCAGCCGGCATCGGCCTGGGCTTCGTTGAGGCGGCTCTGGAGCAGGTCGCGCTGGGCCTGCGCCACGAGCAGTGAGGTGGATTTGCCGACGCGGAATTTTTCCACCTCCGCCCGCGTTTTCTCCTCCTCGGCCCGCCGCGTGGCCTGGGTGGCGTCCACCTGCGCCCGGGCGCGGCGCAACTGCACGTGCGCCGCGCGCACGTCTTCCTGCACGAGCTGGCTGAGGTTCTGCACGGCCAGCAGGGCCTGGTCGCGGCTCAGCGTGGCGCGCGTCAGGCCGGCGCGGGCCGCGCGGTTGGCCAGCGGGAAGGCGCCGGCCAGCCCCACGGCCACGTCGTAGCCCTGGTCCTCCTTGCCGCGGAGCGCGTCGGCGAATGTTGCGGCGTAGCCGGTGCGACCGAGCGCAATGAAGAAATCCAGTTTCGGCAGCAGGCCGTTCCTGGTTTTGACGACCTCGAGCTCCTGGCGTTGCACCAGCAGCCGCGCCTGGTTCAAATCCGGACGAAAGTGCAGCGCCACGGCGACGTGGTCCTCGACCGGATCGGGTGCGGCGCGGGACAGATCAGGCTGCGTCTGCAGGTTCAGGGGCCGGGCCCAGAGATCGGCGCCGGGCGGATTGAGCAGGCGGAGCAGGTGCAGGCGCGTGGTGGCCTGCAGGCTTTCGGCGTCAATCAGCGCTTCGCGCCGCAGCGCGACCTCGGCCTCGGCGGCGGCGCGCTCGACGGCCGCCAATTTGCCGATGGCGATCCGCTCCCGGACCTCCGCCAACTGCTGTTCGGCCAGTTGCAGTGAGGCGCGGACAATTTCAATCTGCCGGTTGGCGAGCAGGTAATCCCAGCAGGTCTGCTCCACGCCGCTCGCGAGCGTCTCAGCCAGGCCGCGCAATTCGTACACGGACATCTGCGTGTCCAGCCGCGCCTGCCGCAGGTTGGCGAGGTTGACGCCCGTGCCCAGGCCCTGCAGCAGCGACTGGGACACAGTCACACCGACGCGCGTGGCGGCCAGGGCTGCGCCGCCCGTGAACAGTGGATCGGCGACCACCGAGCTGCCGCCGACGGCGACCCGGGTGCCGGTCGGCAGTTGCGCGCTCAGCGCGACGCCCGCCGCGTTCGTGCCGAGGGTGGTCTGAAGGTTATTGGTGCTGGAAGGCGACTGCTGCAGGCTCTGGCCCTCCATGCGGCTGATGTTGCCCGTGAGCACCGGGTCGAACACGGCGCGTTCGCGCTGCTCGCCGGTGCGCGTGATGGCGGGATTAAGCCGCTCCACCGCCAGCGCCTGGTTGTGCTCCAGCGCGAACAGCACGGCGCTGTCCACGGTCAGGGCGAGCGCCTCTGCCGGGACGGGTTTTTCGGCGGCGGCGGACAACAGGCTGCCAGCAAGAAAGAATAGGGCTGTGATGGTCCCACGTGCCAGGTTCAAAGCTCTTGTGGGTGGGGCATCTTGCCCCGCGCGCGGGTCTGGAAGCCCCGCCCACGAAGATTCGATGGCGAGCCCGTTCGTAAATTTGCCGGAACGGCGGTCGCGGCGCGACCGCCCTATCTCCATTGCGCAGGCCGTGATGTGCTGGCGAAACATTTTTTCTCCGATAACTACGCTTCCCTGCCTCTTGCCTGAACCCTCTCTTACCTTCCCCGCCTTCTTCACGCGGCCGCGACCGGCGCGCGCGCCTGGATGTGAAGCTTCCGGCGGAACGCGGCGTGCAGCTTATCCATATAGAGGAAAAAAACCGGCGTGACGTACAGCGTCAGCGTCTGGGAGAACAGCAGCCCGCCGACCACGGCCAGGCCCAGCGGGCGGCGCGCTTCGCCGCCGGCGCCGTAGCCGAAGGCGATCGGCAGTCCGGCCATCAGGGCGGCGAGGGTGGTCATCATGATCGGGCGGAAGCGGATCAGGCACGCCGAAAAAATCGCCTCCTCCGGCGACTTGCCCTCCTTGTGCTGGGCCTCGACGGCGAAGTCCACCATCATGATGCCGTTCTTCTTCACCAGCCCCACGAGCATGATGATGCCGACGAAGGCGTAGATGGACAGCTCGGCCTTGAACAGGAGCAGCGTCACCAGCGCGCCGAAGCCGGCGAAGGGCAGGGCCGACAGGATCGTGATCGGGTGATAGAAGTCCTCATACAGCACGGCCAGCACCATGTAGATCACCAGGACCGCCATGGCCAGCAGCAGGCCCATGCCCTGCAGCGAGGCTTGGAAGGCCTGCGCCGTGCCCTGAAAGGTGGTGCTGATGCCGGGCGGGATGGACTCGCGGGCCAAGCCGTCAATCTGACGGACGGCGTCGCCGATGGCGAAGCCCGGCTGCAGATTGAACGAAATCGTCACCGAGGGTAGTTGGCCCGAGTGGTTGATGAACAGCGGCCCGAAGCCCTCCTGCAAGCCGGCCACGGCGCTGACGGGCACCAGCTTGCCGGCGCCGGAGCGCACATAGAGCAACGCCAGCGCCGCCGGGTTGGCCTGGTATTCCGGCAGCAGCTCGAGAATGACCTGGTACTGATCGTCCGGCGCATAGATGGTCGAAACCTGGCGGGAGGCATAGGAGTTGTACAGCGCGTCCTCAAGCTGGCTGGCGGTGACGTTCAGCGACGAGGCGAGGTCGCGCCGGATCTCCACCCGCAGCTCGGGGTTGTTGAGCTGCATGTCGGTGGTGACGTCCTGGAAACCGGGCAGTTTGCGCATGGCTTCCTGGAGGAGTCCTGCGCACTTGTACAGCTCAATGGTGTCCAGGCCCTGCAGCGTGTACTGGTACAGGCTCTTGGTAAAGCGGGCGCCGATCTGAATGGTCGGGGGCACCTGGAGATAGGTGTTGATGCCCGGCACGGAGTTGAGCTTCGGACGCAGCGCCTGTAAAACGGCTTCCGCATTCAGGCGGCGCTCGGTGCGCGGCTTGAGCCGGATGATGAACCGGCCCCGGTTGGCCGTGCCGTCGCGCACGCCGGCGCTGGACATGAAGGACTCGACGTCGGGATCCTTTTGCAGGATGGCGGCCAGTTGCTGTTGCTTGGCCAGCATCGCCGCGTAGGAAATGCCCTCCTGCGCCTCCGTCGTGCCGATCAACTGGTCGCGATCTTCGCTGGCCAGGAACCCCTTGGGCACGATCTTGAAGAGGGCCACCGTGGCCACCAGCACCACCAGCGACCACAGCATGGTGCCGCGCTGATGCCGGAGCACCCCGCGCAGGGTCCGTTCGTAGAACTGCAGCATGGCCTGGAAACCGCGTTCGGTGAAGGCATAGATCCGGCCGTGGTGGATGGACGTCGGGGCGCGCAGGAACCGGCTGCACAGCATCGGCGTCAGGGTCAGCGAAACGAACCCCGAGGCCAGCACAGCGACGCCGATGGTCACGGCAAACTCGCGGAACAGCCGCCCGACGATGCCGGCCATGAAAAACACCGGGATGAACACCGCCGCCAGCGAGATCGTCATGGACACGATGGTGAAACCGATTTCCCGGGAGCCGTCGAGCGCCGCTTGCCAGCGGTCCTTGCCCATTTCCTGGTGCCGGACGATGTTCTCCAGCATCACGATGGCGTCGTCCACCACGAACCCGATGGCCAGCGTCAGGGCCATGAGCGACAAGTTGTCGAGACTGTAGTTCAGCACGTACATCACGGCGAACGTGCCGACGATCGAGACCGGCAGGGCCAGGCTGGGGATCACGGTGGCCGAGAAATTCCGCAGGAAGAGGAAGATGACCAGCACGACCAACACCAGCGTCAGCATCAGCGTGAAGCGCGTATCCTCGAACGAGGCGCGGATGGGCAGGCTGCGGTCGATCAGGATGTTCATTTCCACCGAGGCGGGCAGTTGCTTCTTGAACAGGGGCAGCAGCGCCTTGACGGCGTCCGTCACCGCCAGCGTGTTCTCGCCGGGCTGGCGCTGGACCGCCAGCACGATCGAGCGCGGCTGCTGGTTGCTGGAGCAGAACCAGGCGGCCACCTTGTTGTTTTCCACGCTGTCGAACACCCGGGCGATTTCCTCCAGCCGGACCGGCGCGCCGTTCCGATACGTCACAATCAGCGGGCGGTAGGCGGCGGCGTTGAGCAACTGGCCGTCCGCCATGACCGAAAAGGCCCGGTGCGGGCCGTAGAGAATGCCGGTGGGGAGGTTGACGTTGCCCTGCTGGATGGCGCCGGCGACTTCGTCCAGGCCGATGCCCCGGCTGGCCAGCGCCTGCGGATCCGCCTGGATGCGGACGGCGTACTTCTGGCCGCCGAACACCAGCACCTGCGCGACGCCGTTCACCATGGAGATGCGCTGCGCCATCAGCGTCTCCCCGTACTGATCCAGCGCGGACAGCGGCAGGGTCGGGCTGGTGAGCGCGATGTACAGGATCGGCTGATCGGCCGGGTTGACCTTCTGATAGGACGGCGGCGCAGGCATGTTCGGCGGCAGGTCCTTGGCGGCGCGTGCGATGGCGGATTGCACGTCCTGCGCGGCGGAGTCAATACTGCGGTTCAGGCTGAACTGGAGGATGATGGTGGTGGCGCCCTGTCCGCTGGCGGAGGTCATCGAGTCCACGCCGGCGATCGTGGAAAACTGGCGTTCGAGCACCGTGGCCACGGCCGAGGCCATCGTCTCCGGGTTGGCGCCGGGCAGGAGGGCGTTGACCTGGATGGTGGGAAAATCCACGTTCGGCAGATCGTTCACCGGCAGCAGGCGGTAGCCCATGAAGCCGAACAGCATGATGCTCAACGTGACGACGGTGGTCGTCACCGGCCGGCGGATAAAAGGTTCGGCGATGTTCATGGCGTGGTGGTCGGACGGGCCTCCGGCGACTTCTTAACGGTCACGCGCGCGCCCGGCAGCAGGCGCAAGTGCCCGTCCGTGACCACCTGTTCGCCCGGCTGCAGGCCCTGGGCGATGATGGACTGGGTGCCCAGGGTGCGGTCCACCCGGACCGGCCGGAGCTCGGCGGTCTGATCGGTTTTGATCACAAAAACATAGGCGCCCTGCTGACCGGTTTGGATGGCCCGCGCGGGCACCGCCAGCGCCTCCATCTGCTGCGCGATCGTCAGGACCACGTTGACATACAGCCCCGGCCAAAGCCGTTGCTGTTCGTTGGGGAAGGTGCCCTTGAGCGTGATGGTGCCGGTGGCGCGATCCACCTCGTTGGCGATGAACGTCAGCATGCCCCGCTCCGGCGCGCGGTCGTCCCCGGCGATATAGGCCGCCACGGCCAGTAGTCCGGTGGTTTGCTGCTGCCGGATCCGCGGCAGGTCCTGTTGCGGCACGGCCAGGCGGATCTGGATGGGATGGATTTGATTGATGCTCAGCAGGCTGACGTCGTTCGCTTTCACCAGGTTGCCTTCGCGCACCAGCAGATCGCCCGTCCGTCCGCCGATCGGCGCATGGATGAAGCAGTATTCGAGTTGCAACTGGGCGTTGGTCAGGGCAGCCTCCTCCGCCTGCACGGTCGCCGTCAACGCTTCCGCCGCGGTGCGCGCGGCGTCGCAGGCATCCTCCGCCGCCAGCCCTTTCTGCAGCAGCTCCTGCTGGCGCGCGGCCTCCTTGGCCGCGTTCCGCAGCAACGCCCGGTCGCGGGCGACGTTGGCCGCGGCCTGCTGGAGCGCCGCCTGCTGCGGGCGCGGGTCAATGGTGAACAGCAGGTCGCCGGCCTGGACGTCCTGCCCTTCGGCGATGTGAATCTTCGACAACAGCCCGGTGACCTGCGCCTTGACCGCCACCGTGGCCAGGGCCTCCACGTTGCCGAACGCCCGCAGTTCCACCGGCATGGTTTTCTGCTCAACCGGGGCCACCGTCACCGGAACCGGACCCGTCTCCTTGTTTTTCTTCCCGTTCTTCTGCGCCGTGACCGTCTCCCACAGGCGCCAGCCCAGCCAGCCGGCCAGGAGCAGCACCACCGCCCAGATCATGATTTTCTTCATAAGGCCCCACGAGCATGCGTTACTCCCCCCATAAACGCATTTTCTCTCATTAAATTGCAAGTCCCGGTCGAGGATGAAGTTCAGGCGGGCAGTAGCGGAGGCCGCCAATGCAGGCCGGGGAAGCGGGCGAAATCGCGGTCGGTGGTGATCCATTCGCAACCGGATTCGATGGCGAGGGCCGCCAGCCAAGCATCGCTGACCAAGTTGCCGGTGGCCCCTGACTCCCGGCACAGCTTGCAGAAAAGTTCCCAATGCCGCGGGCCGGGTTGCACCAGCGTCGCGGCGGGGTGCGTTCGCAAAACTTCGGCAAAGGCGAGCGCCTGCGGGAGCGGCGTCGGCGGATCGAAGATGCGCGGATGGGTCACGATGCGCACAAAGCTGGACAAGACGTTATCCGCCACACCAAACCCAGCATCGCCTGCCAACACCGTTTGCAGCCAGCGATGGTAGTCCGTATGGCGTTCCGCGTCCTTGCGGTGGGCATACACCAGCACATTGACATCCATCAGGATCACAAGCGGCCTTCCATGCGGTCCAGCAGTTCTGCCGTGTTGTCCAGGTTCACCCCCGGCCGCACGCCGCGCCCACCGAACACCGGCAACCGCAGTGGGCGGCGTTCCTTGCGTTCAGCCTTCAGGGCGCGCTCACGCCGCAGGGCATCCTCGATAATGGAGGCCATGGTGCAATGCTCCTCGGCTGCCCGCCGACGGACGTAATCCAGCAGGTTCCCTTGTAGTGTCAATGTGGTTCGCATGCATCAAAGCATACATTCCGGGCATATGGATGTCAACATTGCCGCGCCCCCGGGCGCGCCTTCTGGTGGGCGGGGCTTCTGCTACTCTGCGAAGTGGCGACTCTGCTTCGCCCTGCGTAGCGGCTTCGCAGAGCAGGGCGCCCATTCGCTACGAAGCACGAGCAGCCCCGCGAACCCAAGCGCACATCACAGTCACGCGGGGCTGGAAGCCCCGCCCACAAATATCTTTGTCGGAGTCCATCGCCGACTACCTGCCGCACGCGGCCGTTCAGGGCAGGAATTTGGCCTTCTTCAGCTTGTCCGGCAGGTAGGTGTCGAGGACGAAGTTCAAGCCGTGCTTGGCGAAGGCCTGCTGCTCCACGCGGACGCCGAGCTTGAGCATGTGGTCAAGCGCGGCCTGCCATTCCTTGTGGTGCTGGATGAAGGGGTCGTTCTTCAGCGCGTCCTTCGCGCGCTTGATGTCGGCCTCCTCCAGCGGATGCGTGGCGTCCTCGAGCTGGTAGTCGTGGATGTCCTGCGGCGTGACGCCGAGGTAGTGCGCCTGCGGCACGCAGAAGAACCGGTTGATGTGCGCGGCCTGCCCGGAGCCGGCCTTGAGCGTGCGGTAGATGTTGCAGTAGCCGTAGGGGTCGCCGTCGGTGAAGGCCAGCACGGGCAGCCGCTGGTCGTCGGCCAGCCGCCGGATGAAGCGCCGGCAGGCGCGGGTCGGCACGCCGCTCATCGAGATCAGGATGCAGTGCGCCTTTTCGTAGTAGCGGTGGTGCACCAGGCGTTGGAAGAGCGACGCGGTCTCGATGGCGAGGATGAACTTCGCCCGGCCCGCCTCGAAGCGCAGGTGCTCGACGCGCGACGGGATGCTCCACGCGCCGGTGCCGAGCTTGGTGCAATCAATGCGGATGTCCTTGCCGTTCCCCGGATCCTGGTCAATCACGACCAGCGGGCCGGTGACCTCGCCGCCGCGCTCCTCCGGGATGTAGCCGAGCTGCTCGCGGTTGATGGCGAGCATCGCCTCGATGTCGTCGAGCAGCGTGTCGGATTCCGGCTGCTCGTCGAAGCGGCATTCGCCCCAGCTCTTGCTGTTGTAATAGACCTCGCGCTTGCCGGCGATGTCGTCCCGGTCGAGCAGGTCGTTCTTCGTCGTCGCCAGCAGCCGCATGGACTGGGCGAACGTCTTGACCGTGTTGTAGGACAGCGTCCGCGTCGCGGTCTTGCCGAGGATCTCGAAGTGCCCGCGCTTCACGTCGTAGCGGACGTTCTGCAGCGACCGGATCGGAAAGCTCATTTCCGGCTTGCGGTGTTTTTTGACGATGTCCGCGTGGATGTCGCCCGCCACCGTCACGATTTTCTGCGCGGCGGCTTTCTTCGAGATGATTTCGGGTGCGGAGGGAATGGATTTGCTCATAAGAAGTCCTTTGTCCGTAGTCCGTAGTCCGTTGTCCGTTGTCTGTGGACATTGGCTCTGGCGGTCCTACAACTGACCACCAACCATTGACCACCGACCGTTTCACACATCCAAATGCGTCTTCTCCAGCATCTTCTTCAGATCGCGGACCACTTTGTCTTCTTCCTTGTCGCTGAGCTTGAGGATGTCCTTCAGGCCGCGGGCGAGGTGCGGAATGTACAGCTCGATGTAGCTGCGCTTCCGCTCGGCTTCCAAGGCGCGATGGCGCTTGTGCAGGAAGACCGCGAGGCGGCGCCCGCATTCCTGCAGGCCGAGCGTCAGCTCATCGATGATCTCAGCGTAGCCGGCGATGGCGTCCTTGCTCTCGCTGGTGAACGGCACCCAGACGCTGGCCATGTGGAGCAGCAGTACGACCGGGCCGAGCGGCAGCGCGTCCTTGGGCTGGCTCAGGCTGTAGTTCTTCCAGTTGACGCCGATCACGGCCTTGGTGATGGCGCAGGCGCCGGCCTGGTAGAGCAGGGGGACGCGGTTGGCGAAGCGCAGCACACGCACCGGCTCCTCGTTGCCCAGCCCCTCGTTCTCCTGCGGCCGGGCGTAGGCCAGGCCGATTTCGATCTGGAACGGATTGCCGCGGTACACGGCCGGCTCGCGCGTGACGGCGGTGTAGAAGTCGGCCTTGATCTCCTTCTGCAAGCCGGCGAGGATTTGCGCCTCGCCGATGGGCGACAGGCAGTCCGTCGGCGGCCGCATCAGCTTCGTATCCTGGATGGCCTTGTAGAGCGCCTCGCTCTCCTGGTGCGCGATGCGCGTCGGGTTGGCCTTCGGATTCAGCCCGGCGCGTTCGCAGATCTCCCGCGCGGTCCGGTCGCTCATGCGGGAGAAGTCGTTGGCCAGCGCGGCGCGTAGGGTGCGGCTGGTGGAGTCCTTGAGCATCTGCATCAACAGGCCCAGCTCGACGCCGTGCGGGTGCGGCATGATCTCCTGCGGAATCGCCGGCATGTCCTTGACGGCGCGCAGATAGGTCACGGCGGTTTGCCCTGCGGGCAAGGAAACCTGAGACCTGAGACCTGAAACCTGAGATTTCGGAACTGATGATGGAGTTTCGGATGATGTCTGCTTGGTTTCAGGTTTCAGGTTTCCAGTATCAGGTTTCGCCGCCAGCGTCAGCCGGTAATGCAGGGTCAGGTGCGGGTTGACGATCGCGCACTGCTTCACGAACTCGTCCACCGACTGCCGGCCGCGCTGGTAGGCGGCCTCCATCTCGATGGACACGCTGGTGCCGTGGTTGGCGACCGCCGGCTCGCCGTCGGGCTGGCCCGCGGCATCCACGGCCTGGAACGTGGGCCGCCAGGCCACCTCCTCGTCGCTGAGGATCGCCGGCTTGTTCTGCCGCGTATCGATCTGCACGGCGATGGCGTGCGCCATTTTGCCCTTCTTGATCCGCGAAAGAATGCGGGTGGCGGCGCCGGTGGTGAGCTGGCCGTACATGCCCGCCGCGCTGATGCCGATGCCCTGCTGGCCGCGGCTCATGCGCAGCCGGTGGAACTTCGAGCCGTAGAGCAGCTTGGCGAAGATCTTGGGGATCTGCTGGCGCACGATGCCCGGCCCGTTGTCGGTCACCGTCACGCGGAAGCGGTTCTCCGCGAGCTGCTCCACGTCCACGCTGAGCTCCGGCAGCAGGCCGGCTTCCTCGCACGCGTCGAGCGAGTTGTCCACCGCCTCCTTGACCGCCGTCAGCAGCGCGCGGCGCGGGCTGTCGAAGCCCAGCAGGTGCCGGTTCTTAAGGAAGAACTCCGACACCGAAATGTCGCGCTGCTGCTGCGCCATGCTCTCCGCCGTTGCCGGTCCGCCGCCGTTTTTCTTTGCCATGGTTCCCTCGTAACATTTACGCTAAGGTAACGGACACCGCTGCCCCCGGCAAGCGCAAGCCGGGCTGCGGCGGAGCCCGCCCCAGGACGCCTGGCTAACAGAATCACGCCGGGGCCGGGTACGGGATGGGGACGCATGCAACGGAACATCATCGTGGGCGCCGTGTGGCTGGCCGTCAGCCTCGCGGGCGCCGTGCGCGCCGGCGCGCCGCAGACGGTGGCCACGGCGCAACTGGAGCTTGAATTCCGCGACGGCTGGCTGACGCGCTGGCGGAACAAGCTGACCGAGGAGGAGGTCCGCTTCGGCGCCGGTGCCCCGATCCCCGAGGCTCAGGGCAGCGAGTGGCTCAAGGCCGACGAGACGACCGCCGCGCTGACGCAGACGGAGCCCGCGGTCTGGGCGGTGCGCGTGCCAACCGCCGCGCTGACGCCGCGGCACGCCGATGCCGGGC
>CAIQIC010000273.1 GCA_903871765.1 uncultured Lentisphaerota bacterium | reverse complement strand
TCCCCGCGGTGCTGAAACTGGCCGATCCGGCCGGCACGGGGCACTACGCAGCCATGTGGTTCAATCCGCGCAATGGTGACGAGACCAAACTCGCCGCCCATCTCGCTGTCGCCAACGGCCAGTGTCCGTTGCCCGTGCGACCCGACGACGAGGACTGGGTACTGATTCTGCGGCGCAACGGATAATACCAAATCCAAATGATAATCAGTATAGAACGGTAGGGCCGGCTCGCCGAGCCGGCCGCGGCGTCCTCCGCGGAGGACGCCCTACCTTTTGTATCGAACATCTACTGGACCGGCTTACCGCCGGCCCTGCGGCGGCACTGGCATCGGCGGGGCGGAAAGGTTAAAGTTCGCCAGCGGCTCGATCAACCGGCGGTGCTGCCGGCTGCGGTCAACAGGCCGGAGTGGAATCTATGAACATGGCAAGAAAACCTCTGCGTGCGGTGACCAATCGCCGGCGTTTTCTGCAGTCCCTCGGCGCCGGCGTGCTTGCGCCGCTGGTGCTGCCCGGCGCCGTGCTGGGCCGGGACGGCGGCACGGCGCCCAGTGCACGCATCACCGTGGGCCTGATTGGCGTCGGCGATCAGGGGAATCAGCATCTCGGGGTCATGCTGGGCATGCCCGAGGCCCAGGTGGTGGCGGTGTGCGACTCGGTGCGCGCCAAGCGTGAAGCGGCCCAGCGCCGCGTGGAGAGCGCCTACGCCGCGGAGCGGGGCAAAACATTCCAGGGCTGCGCCGCTTACGCCGACTTTCGCGAGCTGGTGCAGCGCGCGGACATTCAGGCCGTGTTTGTGGCCTCGCCCGAGCACTGGCACGCCTTGCACGGCATCGCGGTTCTGCGCGCGGGCAAGGATCTGTATATCGAGAAGGCGCTGACGAAGACCATTGCCGAGGGCCAGGCCCTGGTGGCCGCCGCCAAGGACTCCGGCCGCGTCGTGCAGGTAGGCACCCAGCAGCGCTCCTCGCAACGGTTCCGGCTGGCGTGCGAACTGGCTCGTAACAGATACCTCGGGCAACTGCGCACGATCAAGGTCGGCGATCCGCGGGGCTATGCCGGACCGGCGGTGCGCGAGGAGCCGGTGCCCGAGGGGCTGGACTACGCGCTGTGGTTGGGGCCGGCGCCCTGGAAACCCTACTTCCCGGAGCGCCTCGAAAACCTGAAGGGTTGGATGCTGACCTACGATTACACCGTGGGGTTCCAGTCCGGGTGGGGGCAGCACGACATTGATATTGCCCAGTGGGGCAATGGCACCGACCATACCGGGCCGATCGAGGTGGAGGGCCGCGCCACGTTCCCCGCGGCGGGGCTCAACGACACGGCCATGACCTGGCATACGGAATACCTTTACGCCAACGGCGTGCGGTTGATCTTCACCAGCGACAACGAGAACCCGTACGGCATTCGCTTTGAGGGCACCGAGGGCGAGGTGTTCGTCAACCGCGGCGGCATCTGGTCCAAGCCCGAAGCGCTGATCAAAACGCAATTCAAGTCCAAGGACCTCCGGCTTTACGTCAGCCACAACCATCACGAGAACTTCCTGGAGTGCATCAAGACCCGGCAGTCTCCGATCTGCACGCTGGCAGCGGGTCATCGGGCCAATGTCATCTGCAACCTGAGCGACATTGCCACGCGGTTGGGACGGAAACTCCGCTGGGACCCAACGCAGGAAAAGTTTACGAACGATGACCAGGCCAACCGGATGCTGACCCGCCCCATGCGCGCACCGTGGCAGGTTTGACACGCCATGAAATTACAGATCCTTTGCGTTGGTCTGCTGCTGGCCGTTTGGCCGCCGTCGCGGGGGGTGGCGTTGGAGGTCCCGGCGGGCGATCTCGCCAAGATCCAGCAAGCCGCCCCCGGCGAAGCGCCTGCCAAGGCCGCCCGGCCGCGCCGCCTGCTCGTCTTCACCCTGGCCAAGGGTTTTGTGCATGAAGCTACGCCGTGGGGGGTGGCTGCGCTGCGGTGCATCGGCGAGAAATCCGGGGCCTATACGGTCGTGGCCAGCGCCGCGCCGGAAGTCTTCGAGCGGGAATCGCTGGCGCGCTTCGACGCCGTCTGCTTTCTGAACACCTGCTTCACGCCGTTTACCAATGCGGTTCTCCGGCAGAACCTGATGGATTTTGTGAAGGGCGGCAAAGGTTATGTCGGCATTCATTGTGCGGCGCACACCTTCCTGGACTGGCCGGAGTTCGGGCAACTTCAGGGCGCATATTCCGTCAACCATCCCTGGCATGAAAAGGTGACCGTGGCCGTCGAGGAACCGGAACATCCGCTCATGCGGTGTTTCGGCGGCAAGTCGTTTGTGGTGGCGGACGAGATTTATCAGTTCGATCAGTGCTACTCGCGCCAGCGACTGCGCGTGCTGGCCCGCCTCGATACCCGCCGCACCGACATGACCAAGCCCGGCATCACGCGCACCGATGGCGACTTCGGCCTCGTCTGGATACAACGCTTCGGCCAGGGCCGCGCGTTCTACAGTGCCTTTGGGCACGACAAGGAAATTTTCTGGGAGCCCACGATCCTGCGGCATTATCTGGCCGGCATTCAATTCGCTTGCGGCGACCTGGCCGCGGAGGCAACGCCCAAACCACGGTAAAATATTCGAGGCTCTTGCAAAACCTTTGTTTTGCAAGAGTAGGGTTCAGGGTTCGGGGTTCAGGAAATTGTCTCCTACGGCCGCTGGCGGATCCGCCTGTGGCGGAAATATTCCGTCGGCTTCCTCTGCTGGAGCGGAACGTGTGAACGTTCCGGTGCTCGTTGGTTTGCAGGAATTCCCCCTTTGCGCCGGTCCGCCATAGCGCCGCGCGACGGCTGGTCTTTTCGCGCTTGCCCGCCGTCTTGCTTGCCAAGCCGTAGCCGTTTGGCGAAGGCTGGTCCGTCCGTAGATCTTGGAGCGAAGGCGGAAGCCCCGACCTCGGGAGAATCGGGACGAAGGCTGGGCTTTTTGTAGTTAATCACTTCCCCGCAGCAGCCCTTCCAGCCCCCGACCGAGGTAACCCGCCCATCCTTGGCCTTCCGGCCGCTCAAAACCGGCCCGGAATGGCCGCGGGAAAAGGATTGCCGCCGGCCCGTCGCCGGGTGTAGTTTTCCGTCGTTGCGGGTGAATTGCGTGGGAAGGGGAACCTGGGGGTTGATGTAGACATGTTGGCGCGCGCTCTATCCCGGTTCCGCCGCTTGGTGCTTGAACGCCGGTATGTGGTGACGCTGCATGCCGATGATGAGTTGGACGCGGATGATCTTACGGTGTATGATTTAGAGCGGGTTTTGCTTACGGGCGAGATTATCGAGCGACAAAGGGATCGCGCGACGGCTGAGAGCAAGTATCGAATCCGAGGGAAGACCATTGGCGGCGCCGACGCGGAGACCGTCATAAAGATCGGTGTAAATGGAAAGCTTGTGTTTCTAACTGTTTACACGCTATGAGGATTATATCCATGACCTGCGAAATCTGCGGACAAGGCGAAGCGAAAATCAAGCATGTTTCGCGATCCTATGGGAAGGGCGCAGGCATGGTCGTCATTGACCAAATCCCGGTGGTCGTCTGCCCGAACTGCGGCGAAAGCTACATGACCGCCGAAACGATGTACGAAGTTCAGCGCCTCAAGCTCCACAAGCGCAGCGTGAAGGCGCTGCGGCTGGCTCCGGTCATCAGCTACGTGTAGGGCGTCCGCCCGTAGAAGCGCTCTCCGTTCGTTTGTCTTCCTCCCCTTTCGCGCCTGCCCCCCATAGCGCCGCGCGACGGCGGGTCTTCTCGCGCTTGCCCGCCGAAGTCCCGACCTCGGGAGAATCGGGACGAAGGCTGGGCATTTCGTGGTAAATATCCTCCCGCCGCAGTCTTTCCAGCCCCGCCCGGCAAATACAGCCACAAAACCGGCCCGAAATGGCCGCGAAATAATTGTTGTCCCATCCCGCCGCCGGGTGTAGCCTTCCATCATCGCGAGTGAATTGCACAGGACGGGGGAATCCTTCGCTGGAGGAAAAGATGCGGCAGAGGCTGGGACAGCATGGGTTGTGCACAGGCCGAGAGTCCGTTGCCCTGCTATATGCATATCAGCTTGCCGGGAAATCCCAATATAATATTTTGAAGCAAAATAACTGCCAGAAAGATGAAAGATGACTACCGGACTGCCCGATAAAAACGAAGTGATTTATGCGATTCGTGAGGCGGCCAAGAAGCTGGGACGGCCCCCCTCGCGTTCCGAATTCAAAAGTTCGTCAAGCATGAGCGAATACCAAGTTCTGAAGCACTTCCCCAGTTGGAGAGAGGCGGTCCGTGCCGCCGGACTTGAACCTAACTCGACCAATATACCACTTGAACCTGAAATTCTTCTCGAAGACTGGGGCGAGTTCGTGCGGCGTGCCCGCCGCATACCAACGCGCGATCAGTATCGGCGAGACGGGACTTACAGCCCGGGGGTTTTTGAAAAGAAATTCGGCCCTTGGTCGAATATCCCTGTGCAATTTCGTACCTTTGCAGAGGCAAAACCAGAATGGACTGATGTTCTCGCTCTCATCCCCTTGGAAGCCGCACGTGCACCCTTCGTTTCACTACCCCCTTCGTCACCTGACTTCCAATCAGTTCCTGTAGCTTCCCCGCAACGTTATCCGAAACTGGATAATCGTCCAACCTATGGAAATCCGATCGATTTCCGTGGACTTCGTCACGAACCAGTGAACGAAGAAGGGGTTGTGTTCCTCTTTGGCATGGTCTCACGGGAGTTAGGTTACCTCGTTGAAGTCCTCCAAGCTGGTTATCCGGACTGTGAAGCCAAGAGACAGGTTGAGATCGGAAAATGGCAGCGCGTCCGAATTGAATTTGAATACGAGAGTCGCAACTTCAGAGATCACGGCCACTCGCCTGATGGTTGCGACATTATTGTTTGTTGGCGTCATAACTGGCAAGAGTGTCCACCCAATCTGGAAGTTGTGGAACTTAAGAGCGTTATACAAACTCTGGCATCGAATGAAGAATTATGAGGCTGAACCAATACATGCTTATCACGTTTTTGCCACCTTAGATTTTGGCGTTTGCCGAGGAGAATACAATGCCGAAGTACAACCCGTTCAAACCCGGCTCGATCATCCACCCAGGAATGTTTCACGGCCGTATTCCAGAGATACGCGCCATTCAGAACGCGTTCTTCCAGACTGTAAAGGGAAATCCGACCAGTTTCCTGATACATGGCGAGCGGGGTATTGGCAAATCATCACTTCTCTTCCTATTGGACAATGTGGCCCGCGGCGCTATCAAAACATTGGACGGCATCACCCTCGATATTGTCACGGTAAACATTGAGTTAGAGCCATCAGACACCTACTCCGAACTTGTCTGTAAAATTGCTCGCGAATTCAGCCGGGTTCTCGACCGAAATGAGGTTATTCGTAAGTCCATGTCAGATCTCTGGGATTTCGTCACAAGGTGGGAGGTTCTCGGTGTCAAGTACAGCCAGAATGCACTTCGCCCAGAGGTGCTGATAGAGGAACTCGCGGAGAAGATTATCGCGGTTGCAGCGCGTCTCCAACAACGTGGTTCTGGACTTTTCGTCTTCATCGACGAAGCGGATAAGGCGCCAGCCCAAGCCAATCTTGGCGAATGCGTAAAGGTTCTTACCGAGCGGCTGGCGAAGCGCGGGTGCTGCAATACTGCGATTGGATTGGTTGGCATTACAGAAGTCCTTGGGAAGCTGAGGAAAAGCCACGAGTCCTCTGTACGTATATTCCAGCCATTTGAGTTGAAGCCACTGGCGACTGAAGAAAGGAAAAGCGTCATATCGTCGGCACTTGCAGAGGCCGCTAGCAAGAACGGTGTCGCCACGACAATCGACGCGGATGCGCTCGATCTACTTGTGGGCGTGTCAGAAGGCTATCCCCACTTCATTCAACAATATGGGTACTCGGCCTTTGAGACCGACGAGGACAATACGATATCGCGCAATGACGTTGCAGTTGGTTTGACCAAGGAGAACGGCGCACTGCACCAACTCGGTATGCGCTATTTTGAGAGCATGTACTCCGGTGAGATTTACTCCGACGACTATCGGAAAGTTCTTCAGGTGATGGCACTGCATCCAGAGCAGTACATGTCACGTACAGACATCACGAAGCAATCTGGCTTGAAGACAGGAACGATCAGTAATGCACTCCACACTCTTACCAAGAAGCATATCATTCTTCCCATGCCAGGGAAAAAGGGAATGTTCCGGCTTCCATCAAGGTCATTTGCGGTTTGGATTGCAGCCTACAAGATTATTCAGAACGCAGCAGCAAATGAAGGGACGGACCGAACGAGTGATCCGCAGATCGGGTCACCTGCTGGTCACCCCTGATGATCTCAAGTGTAGAGCAGTGTTGGACAAAGTGAGACGAAAAGGGGAGACGAAAAGAGTCACGTTTGGACATTGGACAAATGGACAGTGGTAAGTAAGACACGGTAAATTGAGGAAGATAACGGCTGCTGGAGAACCGAAAGCGGCTCGGCGCAAACCATGCACTACGCAACCTTTTGGCAACGATTCGCGGCGATGTGGATTGATTTCTTCGTCCTGCTGCCGATTTTGTGCGTGGATCCGTGGGTTGATCCGCTTTCGTGAACTTTAGCGCTTGCGCTGGTCATCCCCCTGAATGCCGCGTATTGCACGTATACCATTTATGGGCACGGACGGTGCGGTCAGACGGTTGGCAAGCACGTGATGGGCATTCGTGTGGTGCGGCTGACCGGTGAGCGCATCGGCTGGCGTGAGGCCTGGTTGCGCAGTTCGGTTGATGTTGTGTTTGCCGTTCTCGCGGTAATTTCGTCGTTTGTCAATTTAACCTCCATAACACGCGACCAGTATTATGGCGTCGGCTGGATGCAGCGCACCCAGAATCTTTACGCTCTTGAGCCTGCCTGGCTGAGATGGACTATTACCGCCAGTCAGATTTGGGTTTGGAGCGAATTGGCGGTGATGTTGTGCAACAAAAAACGACGTGCATTACACGATTTTATCGCTGGCACAATTGTCACAGCAGAACGGAAAGTTTCAGCTGCATAAAATTAATCCATCTTCCCCCCGCTCTTGATTTGTTCGGCCTTGATGGAGCGTGGTTGAGGCTGGCAATCCTATCATGGTGGCCGTGGCATCGACTTTCAGGTATGCCGGCTCAGCCTCGCGGGGCGAGCTTTGCTTCGGTGGATCAATCAATCCTCTTCTCTTGAAAATCCCCGTGGACAAGCGGGGGCGGCTCGGCGATGATTCGCGGCGCTGTTCAGCAGCCCGCGGCGTTGGCGTTCTGCGCGGCGCGGTTTGGACCGAAAGAAAGCGGAAAATCAAAAATGAGACGGTGGATATCGCACATGTTGATGGCCGGCCTAACGTTGGGCACCGGGGTCGGAGGGGCGTCGACCGCCAATGATCTGGCCGCGGAATTCGTGACTCCTCCGGACGAGGCGAAGCCGTGGGTCAACATGTTCTGGATCGGCCGGATCACGACCAACGACATTACCCAGCACATGGAGGAGCTGCGGGCGAAAGGCGTCGGAGGTGCGATGCTGATCGATTTGAATGCGACGGCGGATGCGTCCTACATGAGTGGTAACTGGCGGGAATTGTTCCGGCATTCGGTTCGCGAGGCTGACCGGCTGGGCTTGAAAATCGGCGTGAATACCTGTCCCGGCTGGCCCTGCGGCGGGCCGTGGATCACGCCGGAGAATGGCGCCTGGATGATGGTCAATTCTGAAACCATCATCCAGGGACCGCAGAAGTTTTCGGGCAAACTTGCTGAGCCGAAGGGCAAGGGAACGCTCTATGCCGATGTGGCGGTCCAGGCCTTTCCGATTTCTGACGGGACTGACAATCCGAAGTCGGTGGTTACCGTGAGCAGCAATCCGGATGATTTGCAGAATATGCTGGATGGGAATTTCAACACCCTCTGGAAGCCCGCAACAACCGATGAGAAACCCTGGATCCTGGTGGATTTCGGCAAAGCCCATGGGGTGGATTGGCTATGGATGGACATGGGGGGGCAGGTGGTCATTGAGGCGTCGGATGATGGCGTTGCATTCAAGCCGGTGACCACCGTGGTTGGGGCGGGGGGAAACACGATCTATCTGGCGATTCCGGCCACCACCGCGCGCTGGTTCCGAATCGGGGTGCCGAAGGATGCGACGGTGCGCGACCTTGCGCTGGGAAGCAAAGCCGAGGTCGAGCGGGTAGCGCGCATGGCGGCCAAGCGGGGGACCACAAATCCGCTTGGCGTCACGACAACACGGCAGATCGATCAAGTCAATCTTGTCAGGGAAGACCTGGTCGCGTTGCCCGACGAGCGTCCGCCTGCGTTGCGTGACCGGATTGACCTAACAGGAAGGGTGGCTGCCGATGGCACCCTGACCTGGGACGTGCCGGCCGGGACTTGGAAAGTCGTGCGGATCGGCCGGACGACAACAGGCGTGAAAGTGGCGTTCGGCAACGGCCTGGTACCCGATTACCTCAACCCGGCAGCGATGGATCAACATTACGAGAAAGGCATCAAGCCTTTGCTCGGCGATGCCGGCGCGCTGGTTGGCAAGACCTGGCAGTATTCCATTGAGGACAATTTTGAAGCCGACCTGATGTATTCCTGGACGCCCAAGCTGCTAGATGAATTTAAAACCCGGCGGGGTTACGATCCGGTCCCATATCTAGCGGCTCTGGCGGGCGAGATCGTGGATAGCGTCGGGATCACCGATCGTTTCCTGGCCGACGTACGGCGGACCATCGCCGATTGTGCAGCGGACAGGCACTACGGGCGCTGGGCGGAACTGGCGCATGCCGATGGCCTGAAAGTACGGGCGGAAGCCGGCGGCCAGCATCATCCGCGTTTGTTTTTCAACGACGGGCTCATGAATCAGGGACGCATGGATGTGCCGGTGGGAGAGTTCTGGGAAATCGAGTTGTGGAAGGAGAACCAGTTTGCGCCCGCCGATCATCATACCATCACGACTCCAGGGTGGATGGATGCCGCCCAGAACGTCAATGCGAAACAGGCCGCCAGCGCCGGGCATCTGTACGGCAAGCCGTTGGTGGCCTCCGAGGCTTTCACCAGCGGAGGACGCCGGGCGCGCTGGGGCACGGCGCCCGTTGATCTACTGCAGCACGCGAACACCGCTTTTTGCGAAGGCATCAATGCGCTGAGCATCCATGGCTCGGCCACGTCCGGCCCGGAGAATGGTCTGCCCGGCAAGTCGGTCTTCGGCGGCATACATTTCAGCCACAACCAAACCTGGTGGAATCAGGGCGCCGAACCGCTCCTGCGGTACCTGGCGCGGTGCTGTCACATGCTGCGGCAGGGGCTCTTTGTGGCCGACGTGCTGTACTACAGCGGCGACGAGGTGCCGAACTTTGTGCCGCCGAAGTACATCGATCCTTCGCGCGGGTTTGGCTATGACTATGACGTTTGTAACACCGAGGTTTTGCTCACGCGGCTATCGGTCAAGGACGGCTGGATGGTGCTGCCCGATGGGATGAGTTATTGGGTGCTGGTTTTGCCGGATCGCCCGGTCATGCCACTGAGCGTGGCGCGGAAGCTCCGGGAATTGGTGGCGGCCGGCGCGACGGTGATCGGGCCGAAACCGCAACGCACGCCCGGATTAACCGGCTATCCCGAGAGCGAAAAAGCGCTTGGGAAGATTACCGATAAGATGTGGGGAACGAAGACAAACTCGCCGGCGATGCAGCGTTCATACGGCAAGGGGCGCGTGATCTGCGG
>CAIQIC010000272.1 GCA_903871765.1 uncultured Lentisphaerota bacterium | reverse complement strand
TTCATCATGGTGCCCGCCGCCGTCGGCATGTTCGTGCTCGCGCGGCCGATCACGGCGGCGCTGTTCGGCTGGCGCGCCTTTGATGCCGCGAGCGTGGACCACACCACGCGCGTACTGCAAGTCTATGCGCCGGGCCTGTTTTTTTTCGGCCTCGCGAAAGTTTTCGTGCCAGCCTTCTACGCCCTGCAGGACACGCGCACGCCGTTCCACAACGGACTGAAGGCCGTCGGCATCAACTTCTCGCTGAACATCGTCTGTACGTTCGCGCTCGCGTCGGAATTGAAGGCCGAGAGTCTGGCCGCGGCCGCGGTCCTCGCCGAGGCGTTCAACGGACTGACGCTCGGCTGGCAGTTGCGGCGCCACATCGGCTCGTTCGGCGGCCGCGCCGTGTTCAAAAGCGCGCTGCGCTCGCTCACCGCCGCCGCCGTCATGGGCCTGGTGATTTCCCTCGCGTATCCGCGGCTGGCGTACCACCTGGCCACGTTGCTCGCGCCGGGCAAGATGCTCCAATTCGCGGTTTTGCTGCCCAGCCTCGCCCTCGGCTTCGGCGTGTACCTGCTCGCCGCCATCGTGCTGCGCTGCCCGGAAATCCGGGACGTCCGCGCCGCGCTCGCCGCCCGCCGCCGGGGCGGCGCCACCGTCCCACCCCCTGAGGCGGGGTGACGGTATGGCCGGCCGATGGCCTGCGACCGGGGATGGACAGGCGGGGCGTGGTCCTGCTATGATTTCCGTTCAGCCGCGGTGCGGACCAGAACGATGAAGAAGAAGCTCCATGAGCTGGCCCATCCCTGGGTGCGGAAGCTGGCGACGTACGAGCCGGGCCGCCCCATCGAGGAAGTGGCCCGGGAACTCGGTTTTGCGGACGCCGAGGAGATCATCAAGCTGGCGTCGAACGAAAATGCCCTCGGCCCCTCGCCCCGGGCGGTGGCCGCCATGCGGCGGGCGCTGCCGCGCATGCATCTCTATCCGGACGGCAGCGCCTTCTTCCTGCGGCGCGCGCTGGCCCATAAACTCGCCGTGGGCTTGGACCAGATCATGGTGGGCCACGGCAGCAACGAGATTATCGCCCTCCTGGGCCAGACGTTTCTGCGGCCGGGCACCAACATCGTCATGGCCGACCGCGCGTTTGTAGTGTACCGCCTGGTGGCCGACGCCTTCCGGGCGCGGACCATCGCCGTGCCGATGAGGAACTTCACGCACGACCTCGACGCCATGCTCCGGGCCATCACGCCGCGCACCAAACTGGTGTTCATCGCCAATCCGAACAATCCCACAGGCACCATGGTGGACGGCGCGGCGCTGGACCGTTTCATGCGGCGCGTGCCGGAACACGCGGCCGTGGTGCTGGACGAGGCGTATATCGAACTGCTGCCGCCGGACCGGCAGCCGGACACGATCCGCTATGTCCGCGAGGGCCGGCCCGTGTTCGTACTGCGGACCTTCTCGAAGACCTACGGCCTGGCCGGCCTGCGCGTCGGTTACGCGGTCGCGCCAGCGGAGGGCGTGGCCCTGCTGAACAAGGTCCGGCAGCCGTTCAACGTCAACGCCATGGCGCTGGCGGCGGCCGAGGCGGCGCTGGCCGACGAAGCCTATGTCGCGCGCACCCGCCGGCTGGTGGCCAACGGCCTGCGCACGCTGGAACGGGCGTGCGCGCGGCTGGACTTGGACTATGTGCCCTCCGTGGCGAATTTCATTCTGATCAAGACCGGTCGCGGCCGCGAGGTATGCCGGGCCCTGGAACGCGAGCAGGTCATTGTCCGGCCCATGGACGCCTATGGGTTGCCCGATTATATCCGCGTGACCGTCGGCCGGCCGGCGGAAAATGCCAAGTTCATTCGGGCGTTGGAGCAGGTGCGGCCGCAGCGCTGAAGCGCCATGGCCCAGGGTCCGCGGCGCGGCCGCGGCCCTCCGCCGGTAACCATCCGCCATTTAGCGAGACATCATGATCATCGTTCTGAAAAAGAAGGCGACGGAAAGACAGATCCAGCACATTGTGGCGGCCGTCCACGGCTGGAAGCTCAAGGTCAACATCAGCCGCGGCACGGAGCGGACCGTCATCGGGCTGATCGGCGACGAGCGCATCATCCGCAGCAAGCCGCTGGACATGTTCCCCGGCGTCGAGTCGGTGCTGAGCGTGCTCAAGCCCTACAAGCTCGCCGCCGCGGAGGGCCATCCGGAGCGTACGCGGATCCAGCTGCCGCCGGTGCACCGGGGCGGCCGCCCGGTGGTCATCGGCGGACCGCAGGTCGTGGTCATGGCCGGCCCCTGCGCCATCGAAAGCCGGGCGCTGCTGTTCGATCTCGGGCGGCGGGTGCAGCAGGCCGGCGGCCGGATCCTGCGCGCCGGCGCGTTCAAACCGCGCACCTCGCCTTATTCGTTTCAAGGTCTGGGCGTCGAGGGCTTGCGCTACCTCGCCGAGGTGCGCGCGGAGCTGGGCCTGCATGTCATCACCGAGGTCATGGACACGCGCGACGTGGAACTGGTGGCGGGGGTCGCCGACGTGCTGCAGGTCGGCGCCCGGAACATGCAGAACTTCAACCTGCTCAAAGCGCTCGGGCGCCTCCGCAAACCGGTGATGATCAAGCGCGGCCTGGCCAACACCCTCGAGGAATTGCTGATGAGCGCCGAATACGTGTTGAGCGAAGGCAACCACGACGTGCTGCTGTGCGAACGCGGCATCCGGACCTTCGAGCCCCTGACCCGCAACACGCTGGACCTCAGCGCGGTGCCGGTGCTCCAGCGCGAGAGCCATCTGCCCGTGATCGTGGACCCCAGCCACGGCACCGGGCACTGGGATCTCGTCGTGCCCATGGCGCGCGCCGCAGTGGCCGCCGGCGCCGACGGGATCATGGTGGAAATCCATCCCCACCCCGCGGAAGCCTTGTCCGACGGATCCCAGGCGCTGCTTCCGAAGAACTTTGTAAAGATGATGCAGGCTCTCAGGACCGTGGCCCGGGCGCTGGGGCGGAACGTTTAACCTGGGATGTCCCCCGAAAATCATACAATAGGATCAGGAGCATGGACAAGGTGGCCATACTGGGACTGGGGTTGATGGGCGGATCGCTGGGCCTGGCGCTCAAGGCACGCGGCGGGCCGCGGATCATCGCCGGCTATGCCCGCCGGCCGGAGACGCGCGCCGAAGCGCTGCGACGGCAGGCCGTGGACACGGCGCATGCCGATCCGGCGGAGGCGGTGCGCAACGCTGACCTAACGGTGCTGTGCGTGCCCGTGTTGTCCATGCCCGCCCTGGCCAAGGCCTGCGCGCCCGGGTTGCCGCCCGGCTGTCTCGTTACCGATGTGGGCAGCACAAAGGCTTTGCTGACGGCGGAAATACGGTTATCCTTGCAGGGCACTGGAGCGGTCTTCGTCGGCAGCCATCCCATCGCCGGTTCCGAGCAACAGGGACTGGAGGCAGGGCGGGATGATTTGTACGCGGGCGCCATGGTGGTGGTCACCGCGGACGGCCAGGAGCCGGCGGGCGCCGTCGAGCGCATCCGGGCGTTCTGGGCGCAACTGGACGCGCGGGTCCGCGTCATGCGGCCGGAGGAACATGACCGCCTGATGGCGCGCACCAGTCATCTGCCGCATGTGGCGGCGTCGCTGCTGGCAGCCACGGTGGGCCGCACCGGCGCGGCGGAGCAGATGGGTCCCTTCTGCGGGCCGGGCTTCCGCGACACCACGCGGGTGGCCGAAGGTTCGCCGGAGGTCTGGAGCGATATTTTGCAGAGCAACCGCGAGTTTGTAATGACGGAGTTGTCCGCGTTGAAGGACAAGCTGGATGAGGTGCTGGCGATCTTCGCGCAGGGCGATCGCGCGGCGTTGCGGCGTTTCCTGGACGACAGCCGCGCCAGCCGCCAAACCCTGCGGGCGACGATGAACCGGCCTCAGCAGCAGCGAGGTACACCATGACACAAGGCGGGCAATCTAAAATCGTCCACCCGGCGCCGGGTCTGCACGGGCACTTGCAGCAGCCGCCCGGTGATAAAAGCATTTCCCATCGCGTCGCCATGTTGGCTGCGCTGGCGGCGGGCGAGTCGGTTATCCATAATTTCCTGCCGGCGGAGGACTGCATGAACACGCTGCGCGCCATGGAGGCGCTCGGCGCGCGATCCTTTTTTTCCGAGGATGGCGCCCTGCACATCCACGGCACGAGCGGCCAGGTCCTCGAACCCGCCGGACCGCTGGACCTGGGCAACTCCGGCACCAGCATCCGGCTGCTGGCCGGGTTGCTGGCCGGCTATCCCATCACGCTGGAAATGACCGGCGATGAATCCCTGCGCAGCCGGCCCATGAGCCGCATCAAGGTGCCACTGGAGGAAATGGGCGCCACCGTGGATCTGCTGGGGCCGGACCAGGGTGTGCCGGTCCGGATCAAGGGCGGACATCTGCACGGCATCACCTACGCCCTGCCCATGGCCTCGGCCCAGGTCAAGTCCTGCGTGCTGCTGGCGGCCCTCAACGCCCCCGGCACCACCGTGGTCATTGAACCGCGCCCGACGCGCGACCACACGGAACGCCTGCTGCAGACGCTGGACCTGCCCCTGACGGTGGACGGGCTCCGGATCACCCTGCACGGGCCGGAAGCCAAGGCCGCACCGCTGCCCGCCCGCGTCTGGACCATCCCCGGCGACTTCTCCTCCGCCGCCTACTGGCTCGTCGCCGCGGCGGCACGGCCGGGCGCCGGCGTGATCATCGACCGCGTGGGCCTCAACCCGCGCCGCACCGCGCTGCTGGACGTCTTGCAACGCATGGGCGCCAAGGTCGCCATCACCCCGCAGTCGGAGGCCGGGGCGGAACCGGTCGGTACCATCGCCATGCAGGGCGGCCGGCTGCGGGCCACGACGGTCGGCGGCGACGAGATCCCCTGCCTGATTGACGAACTGCCGCTCGTCGCCGTCGCCGGAGCGCTGGCCGAGGGCGACACGATCATCCGCGACGCGGCCGAACTGCGCGTCAAGGAGACCGACCGCATCGTCACGATGATCGCCAATCTGCGCCAGCTCGGCGTGGCGGCGGACGAGCGCGAGGACGGCATGGTCATTCATGGGCCGGCCCGGCTTAAAGTTGCCGGCAGCGTGCGCAGCTACGGCGATCACCGCGTCGCCATGGCCATGGCGGTGCTGGCGCTGTTCGCGCCCGAGCCGGTTTGCATCAACAACGTCTCCTGCGTGGATACCTCGTATCCGGGTTTCTGGAACGATTTGAAGACCCTGGGCGGCCATGCCGAATAGCGCGTCCTCCGTCGTGGCGATTGACGGGCCGTCGGCCTCCGGAAAATCCACCGTCGCCCGGCGCGTGGCCGGGGAGCTTGGCTGGGTGTATGTGGATTCCGGCGCGCTGTACCGCGGCGTGACGTGGAAGGCCTTGCGCGAAGGCGTGGACACCAGCCGGCCGGAGGCCGTCGCCGCCCTCGTCCCGCGCCTGGTCTGGGAATTCTCCGAGGCGCAACGCGCCGTGCACTTCACCATGGACGGCGAAGATCCCGGTCTGCAGCTCCGGTCCGAACCCGTGCGCGAAGCGGTCAGCGACGTCGCCGCCGTGCCGGAGGTGCGCGCCTTCATCGTCGGCGAGCTGCGCCGGCTGACCGCCTTCGGCCCGCTGGTCATGGAAGGCCGCGACATCGGCTCGGTGGTGTTCCCTCTCACGCCGTTGAAATTCTATCTCGATGCCGATCCGCTGGAGCGCGCCCGCCGCCGGGCGCAGGAGTTGGCCCAGGCCGAAGGCCGCAGCGACGTCGGCCGCGTGCTCGATTCCCTCGCCCGGCGCGACGGGAAGGATTCCGCGCGCCCTACGGCGCCGCTCCAGATTCCGCTCGGCGCTCAGGTCATCAACACCACCGCCCTCAGCATCGCGCAGGTGGTCGCCCTGATCGTGGCCGCGGTGCGCCGCGCGGCCGCTCCGCCATGAAGAACACCAAGTCCACGTTCCCCGTTTATCGCCTCACCCGTGTGCTCTCCCGGCTGTTCTTCACGGTGTGGAACCGGTTTGAGTCGCATGGCAGCGAACATCTGCCGCCCACGGGCGGCTGCGTGATCGCCAGCAACCACGCCAGCTTCCTCGACCCGCCCGTCATCGGCGTCGGCCTGCCGACTCGCCACGTCCGCTTCATGGGACGCGACACCCTGTATCGGTCGCGCTTCATGCGCTGGTACCTGCCCGCCATTGGCGTCGTTCCCCTGGACCGCTCGCGCGGCGATATCGGCGCACTGCGCAAGGCCATCCAGTTGCTCAAAGGCGGCGAGGTGCTGGGCCTGTTCCCCGAAGGCACCCGCACCACCGACGGCCAACTCCAGCCCCCCAAGGGCGGCATCGGCTTCCTGATCGCCAAGGCCGGCGTGCCCGTCGTCCCCGCCTACGTGGACGGGACGTTCCAGGCGTTCCCCCGCGACACCCGCCGGATCAAACCCGCGAAGATCAGGGTGTTCTACGGCCCGCCGATCCAGCCCGCCGAAGTCGCGGCCCTGGCCGGACAGGACGATGGTTATCTGAAAATCGGCCAGTTGGTCATGGACCGTATCGCCGCCCTCAAGCCCAGCGCGGGCATGCCTTGAGAAAGTTGCAGCGGCGGCAGGTGGTTTCGTCCTCGCAAAATTCAAACGCTGCTTCCGGCTGCGGTTGGTTGGCGGCGGGATCATCGAGCAGGAAGCTCATCTCGTCGGCGCTGTCGCGGATGTAATCCTTCATCGTCGCCAGCGTGGTGGCGTCGGCCGTGTGCTCCGTGATCTGGTTGGCGGCGAGTTGGAACTCGGTCGCCGTCACGTGCTCCGGCGGCACCTGCCATTGGTCCACGGCATAGAGCGTATAGCACGTCAGTTGCAATTCGTGGTTG
>CAIQIC010000271.1 GCA_903871765.1 uncultured Lentisphaerota bacterium | reverse complement strand
CTTGTTCTAACCCGTGGTTGCCATGCGTACATCCGGGTCCAAGGTCTTGTTCTGCGTGCTATTGAGCGTATGGGATGTGTTGCTCCTGGCCATGCTGTTGCTGTTGCCAGCCATCTGGCTTGGCGCCCCCTTGACCTGGCAGGCCGGCTCCGCGCACCTGCGGCTGCCCTGGCACATCTGGTATTTTGCGGCGCCGGCCGTGCTCCTGGTCGCGCGTTATGCGGTCAGGGCTTGGGCCACCGGCCGGCACATCGCGTGCGCTGCGCTGTGGGAAAAGAATTGGTTCCGCAAAATCGCTTTTTCGGTGCTGGTCACCTTTCTTCTCTTTGACTTGATGGAAGTGGCGTTGACACGCATCGGATTTGAAGTGAAATTCCCCGAAGTTGTGTTTGAAGGCAAGGATGTCGCCGGCAAAATCCACATCAGCGATGTGAAGGACGACCCGCAGTTGCTCTGGCGCTTTGAGCCCGGCAGCAGGTTTAACGGGCGCAGAATCAATCGTCTGGGCTTCCGCGAGCGCGAGGTTGATCCGGAAAAACAGCCGGGTACCCGGCGCGTGATTTGCATGGGCGATTCCGTAACCGCCCAAGGCCGGCCCTGTTATTCGGAATACCTGCATCGCCTGCTGTGCGATCATCCGCCGACCAGCAACCGTTGGGAAGCGTTCAATATGGCCGTCTATGGTTATTCGTCGCTGCAGGGCTTGCGGCTGTTCGAGATGAACAAGGACAAGCTGCAGCCTGACATTGTCACGCTTTATTTCGGCTGGAACGATCACTGGCTCAATCGCGACGACGATCGGCAATTGATGGCCTTGGAGATGAAGCCGTTGGCCGGGCGCGTGGTGGATGCGCTGCGCGGCAAACGTTTTTTCCAGTTGATCATGTGGGCGCTGAATCCCGTGGAACATCTGGCACGGGTCGAGGAAAAAGGCCGCTTTCATTTCGTACATCGCAATATACCGCCCACCGCCGAAGTTGGTAAACAATGGGAGTTGCGGGTCCCGCCGGACGAGTATCGCATCGTATTGACCGCGTTTATCCGGGAAATCCGCTCCGCGCATGCCATTCCCCTCCTCATCACGGCCCCGCGGCGTCGTCTGACCCAGGCAATTGTGGATCGCAACCACGCGTTTTCGATCGCCGCGGCCGAGCAAATCCATGACCAGTACGTGGAGATCACCCGCGCCGTGGCGCGCGACCAGCATGCCGAATTGCTGGACCTGGCGCACCTCATGGCCGGCGCCGAGTGCGACGCCTTTTTCCGGCCGGACGGGATTCACTTCGATTATTGTGAATTCGAAGAATCCATGACCAGGGATCCGGACCAACAGCCCGGTTTGATGCGTATTGCGGTGGAATTGGACCAGCAGATCCGCCACATCGTCACCACCGAGGCATGGTTGACCAAATGAGCCCAGGGCCTGCGGGGCGGACGGCAGATGTGAGAAGGGCTCTCCAACTCAGCCGCGCCGCCGGCGCAGATTCGTGGGCCGGTCCGGCTGATGGCCGGTGCGCAACTTCTTGATCTGCTGCGGCGCGAGGGCCTGGTCGCTGATGACCAATTCATCCAGCTCACCGTGGAAGTGGTCCGGGCTTCCCGGCCGGCGGCCCAGCCAGACCACGTCGCTGGGTGCAGTTCTGGTTTTTTCGCGGGGGTGTTTCGAGAGGGTTGGCGTGACGGAACCTTCCAAGTGTCCATCCACATATTGCTTCACGTGCAGCCGTCCGTGGCCGCGCCCATGCGGCACAAACACCACGGCCACATGATGCCACCGGCCATCGCGCAGCGAGGTGGCGCCGACCGCGGCGGCGTGTCCACATTCCGTGCGTAGCGCGCCTAGCGCGCCGGCGGCGGGGTCGGTGTTCCAGGCGATGTGGATGGGCGTCCCTTGGCTCCGGCCGCCGCCGGCCACCCACGCCACCATCGCGCCGGCCGCGGACAGCGGCGTCCCGGCGGGGATCCGCACCCAAAACGTGACGGTATGTGGCGTAGTATGCGTGAGGGGGGGTGCGGGCCGTTGCTGCTCGAAGCGCCCATCGAACTTCAGCGCGTTGGCAAAACGATTCGTGGCCGGCGCCGGCGCAACGGCCGGCACGGCCGGTTTTGCGGGCGCGGATTCCGGCGGGTGGGCGGCGTGCTCCTCGGGCGCGGACCCGGCCAGCGCTTGGAACGGCGGTGTGGCGTGCGGAATCTCCGCGCTGCCGCTGCGGTCGAATTCGCGCGACTGCTCCGCCGTCAACACGAGGGCCGGCTGCTCATGGCCGGCATGGGCATGCGGCAGGGCCTGGACCTTGCCCTTGTGCACATAGACTTCCGTTGCGCGGCCGGTCCTGGCCACCACGCTGAACTCCGTGCCCAGATCCACGACATCCACCTGGGGATTGGAAACGCGGAAACCGATGGCCTCGGCGGGGACGACGGCGCTCAACGTGCCCTGGGGCAGGGTTGCTTTCCACGCCGAATTCAATTCCAGCGTGGCCGGGCCTGCCAGCGTGACCTGCGCGCCGCAGTCGAACGTGATCTCGAGCAGGCCTTGCGCCAAGTCCAGCCGCCGCCCGCGCTCCACCTGATCGCCCGGCTCAAGAGCGGTGGCGCCGTCGGCCCACGCGCAATCTTTCATGCCGGTAACCTGGGCCACATAGTCCTGCGTCTCCAGTTCGACGGGGCCTGTCGCGGTTTTGCGCGTGGAAAAATCGGTCGCTGAAAAGATCACCAGCGCCGCCGCGGCCGCCGCCGCGAGCGGGCCGACGCTCCACCACAAGGCCGGCCGGCGCCAGAGGCGCGGCGTCGCCCGCGCGACATCCGGTGCTTCGGCCTGCATTTCGCCCGCATACTGGCACAGGCTGGCGGCGAGGCTGGTGAAGCGCACATAGAAACGTCGCGCGGCCTCCGACGCCGCCAGCCGCTCCGCCAGCCGTGCGCGCTGGGTCGCGGTCAGCGAGCCATCGGCCAGCGCGTTACACAGTTCCGTCAGCTCCAGGATTTCCGCGTCCGTGAGGTTCATGACGCACCCTCGGCGGCGAGCTGGTTGCTGACGCAATCCATGAGCAGCTTGCGGATGCGGCCGAGCGCCTTGTAGGCCGCCACCAGCGAGCGGCCCGACCGCCGCGCCGCCGCGGCCACGTCGCTGCCGGGTTCGTAGCGCGTGAGCACCAGTTCACGGTCGCGCGGGTGGAGTTTTTTCAGGCACTGCTCCAGCGCCTCGTGCCGCCGGTCGGTTTCGTCGCGCAGTTCCGCCGCCGTATGCGCCACGGCGGCCAGCACGGCGTCATCGAACACGACCTTGGAACGGGCGAACTTCTGCCGGGCGGCCCGCACCCGCCACCAGGCGATCTGGCAGGCCCACGCGACGAAATCCGTGCCCGGCTCGAACTCGGTGAATTTTTCGCAGATGACCAGATTGGTTTCCTGGAGGAGATCCTCGGCGTCGTGGCGGTCGGGCACCAGCGTGTAAAGATAGGAAAAAATCCGGCGCTGGTGTTGCGTCAGCAGCAGCATCAATTGCTTGTTGCGCTCCGCGTCGTCCCGCCACTTGGAGTTACCATTCATGGCTGCCCATGGCGCGCCAAACAAGCTGGCGTTAGCGAGGTCCGCCCGCCGGCGCTCGGCGTGGCGGCCTGCACGCGAACGTCAAGTGCCCTGGCCGGGTGCTTTGTTCGGCTGGACGCCCGGCGCGCCCCGGCCATGTTTATGGCCCTTGCCCGCGCCCATGTCCAGAATCTTCACGACTTCCTTGCTGGCGAGCGTAAGCCGGACATGGTCGCCAACCTTCACCTCGGAAAGCGTGCCCTGGGCGCCACCCTGTGCCTTACCACCGTGCTTCTTTCCGTGTCCCTTCTTCTCTACGACGACGTTCGCGGCGACTTTGAACGTTTTCGTTCTGTGTTTCCGCACCTTCTCGATGGTGATGGAACCCGCGCCCACCGCCGTGACGATGCCGTGCGGGTGGTGGTGATGTTTCTGCCCGGCCACCGTTGTGACGCCCGCCACCACCTGCTGGTCGGCATTCTTCTTCTGGCCTTTAGCGAAGGCCGTGGTACCGCCGACCGCCAGCGTGGCGGCCATGGCCAGAATACCCATCCGTTGTATCTTGTTCATGCTCATCTGCTCCGTTTATATTTTGTTGCGGCCTGACTTCATCGTTTCGGTCTACACCAGGGTAATAGCGCGCCAGCGGCCAATTCGGACAAGCGCGCTGCATTTATTTT
>CAIQIC010000270.1 GCA_903871765.1 uncultured Lentisphaerota bacterium | reverse complement strand
CGCCGCCACCTCCAGCACCGGCCGCTCGACGTTGGCCGCCAGGCTGAAGACGGCCAGCAGCACGTCCGCCTTGGGAAACTCCGGGCCGGCGAGCTTGAGTTCCCGGGCGCAGGTACGGACCAGGCTGCAGGCCTCGTCCTGGTCGAGAATGGTGTAGTCGAGCTTGTAGCCCAGTTCCCCGGCGTGGCGGCGCAGCATCCGGTTGGCCATGTGGTGGAACGTGCCGCCCCACAAGCCGCCGACCGCCTCGCCGACCAGCCCGCCGGCCCGCTCGAGCATCTCGTGCGCCGCCTTGTTGGTGAACGTCAGCAGCAGGATGCGCCGCGCTTCGATGCCGCGCTCCACCAGCCACGCCACGCGGTAGGTCAGCGTGCGCGTCTTGCCGGTACCGGCTGCGGCGATCACCAGCACGGGGCCGTCCGGCGCCCGGACGGCCGCCAGTTGCTCCGCGTTCAACGCCTGCTCGAAATCTATCGGCATGGGGAGACCTGAGTCGGAAGACCGAAGGCTGAAGGCTGAAGGCTGAATCGTGGTTTCATCCGCTCCGGTCTTTCATCTGTGTAATCGGTGTAATCTATGGATGAAATCATCTCCGTTTTGTTCCTCCTCTTCTTCCGTCCTACCTCTCCGACCTCCGCGATCCTCTGCGACATCTGTGGTTAAGTCTTCATCTTCTTCTCGTAGAGCAGCCAGGCGGCCAGGGTTTTGGCGTCCTGGATGACGCCGTTTTGCAGCCAGCCCTCCACCTCCGCGGCCGTCGCCGCGACCACCTCGAGGCGCTCGTCCGCGTCGCACTGCATCGGCCCGGCCGCCTCGGCGATCTCGGCATAAAACAGCGTGATCCGTTCGTCCACGTAGCCGGGCGTGGCGAAGACCGTGCCGAGCTCCACCAGGCGCGCCGCGGCGCAGCCGGTTTCCTCCTGCAGTTCCCGCGCCGCGGTCGCGGCCGGCGCCTCGCCGGGCTCGCAAATGCCGGCGACGGCTTCGAGCACGACCTGCTCCACCGCCTTGCGGTATTGCCGGACGAACAGGAAGCGGCCATCGGCGCGGCGCGCCAGCACGGCCACCGCCGGCGCGTGGCGGATCAGCTCCCGCGGCGCGCGGGTGCCGTCGGCCAGCTCGACCTCCTGCACCTCCAGCCGCAGGATGCGGCCGTCGTAAATCGTTTTGCTGCTCAGCGTCCGCTCGTGCATTGCAACTGCGCTCCCTTTCCGCCATGCTGCCGGCGGCGGCGACACTTATAGGATAAAGGCCATGACGGTTTCGAGCCAAGAAAGCGACCGCCGGGAGGAACTGCGGCTGGCGCCCTATGCGGTGCGCGAGTCCGCCAGCCGCGGCCGGCGTCATGCCGAGGCCCGGCACGACTACCGCGGCGCCTTCCAGCGCGACCGCGACCGCATCATCCACAGCCGCGCCTTCCGCCGGCTGGAATACAAGACCCAGGTGTTCGTCAACGGCACGGCCGACCACTACCGCACGCGCCTGACGCACACCATCGAAATGGCCGCCGTCGCCCGCACCCTGGCCCGGGCGCTGCGGGCCAACGAGGACCTGGCCGAGGCCATCGCCCTGGCCCACGACCTCGGCCACAGCCCGTTCGGCCATTCCGGCGAGCGGGCGCTGAACGAGCTGATGCAGGCGGAGGGCGGGTTCGATCACAACCTGCAGGGCCTGCGCTGCGTGGAACGGCTCGAATACCGCTACCCGGAATTCACCGGCCTCAACCTCTCGTGGGAAGTCCGCGCCGGCCTGCTGAAACACCAGGCTGCGCAGCCCGGCGCGCAGCTCGACGGCCACCCCCTCGGCCCGCATCAGCAACTGGAAGCCCAGATCGCCGACGTGGCCGACGACATCACCTACCTGGCCCACGACGCCGACGACGGGCTGGAAGCCGGCCTGCTGACCGACGCCCTGCTGGAGGCCACGGACCTCTGGCGCTGCGCCGCTCGCCGCGCCACGGAGGAATTCCCCGTCCTGCCGGCGGAGCGCCGGCTGGCCTACATCATCCGCTGCCTGCTGAACCTGCTCGTCGAGGACGTCTTGCGCACCAGCGAGGCGCGCCTCGCGCGCTATCGGCCTGCCGCGCCGGAGGACGTCATGCGCGCGCCCGAGCCGCTGGTCGCGCTCAGCCCGGCCCTGGCCCCGCAGGTCGCGGTGTTCAAGGAGTTCCTCTTCCACCACATGTATTGGCATCCTGCCGTGATCGAGGCCAACCACGAAGGCGCGCGCCTGATGCGCCGCCTGTTCCTCCACTACGTCGCGCATCCGGAGGTCATGGGCGCCAAGGCGCGCGCCCGCCTCCCGCAGGAAGGCCTCTGGCGCACCGTCTGCGACTACGTCGCCGGCATGACCGACCGCTACGCCCTCGAGGAAGTCCGGCGCTTCGGCCTCGACGACCGCGGCGCCGACGCGGCGTGATTATGGCGGTTCGTGCCGGCGCCGGGATCAGCCACGATAAGAAGCGTTGAAGCACGGAGGGCGCAGAGGTTCGGAGGAGGTCGCGGAGGATAAAGAGAGGCAGAAATAAACCTGCACCGGGGCCGCGATGGACTGGCGAGTAGGTCACTATCGGCCAGCTCGCGCAGGTCTGGGGCGAAACACGCCACTGAAAATTGGCCGGGGCAAATTAAAGCATCTAAGCGCTGCCCAACTCGACCTCCGCTAAATACTAAATACAGGGCTGACCCCGCGCCCGCACGAAGGTGCGCGCCTGATGCGCCGCCTCTTCCTCCACTACGTCGCGCATCCGGAGGTCATGGGCGCCAAGGCGCGCGCCCGCCTGCCGCAGGAGGGCCTCTGGCGCACCGTCTGCGACTATGTCGCCGGCATGACCGACCGCTACGCTCTCGACGAGGTCCGCCGCTTCGGCCTCGATGATCGCGGCGCCGGCGCGGCGTGATGATGACGCCGTACCGGAGTGTATTGCAAAAAAAGTCAGCATGCTATTTTCCAATCATGTTAGCGCGCATGTGGCGCTTTTATCCAATGGTGTTCGGTTAAAAGGTTGAACCACGGAGGCCACAGAGGTCAAGAGGAGGTCGCGGAGGATATAGAGGGTCGGAAATAAACCTGCCCCCATTCGACCAGCGCTAAATACTAAATACGGGCTGACTCGGCGCCAGACCAGAATTTGCTGGCGCTGTTCGAGGTGCTTCGGTAATATCGCTGACGTTTTTCAAGGCTTTTCCCAAGGCTTGAAAACCGCGACGCGCTGTGGCAAAATCAATTTCTGAATTGAGTCATACGATGTGTGCCATAACTGAAACAGATCGGCGGTTCGTGGCTGATGTCCGTGATGGCATCTATCATGCGACCAGTATAGACAACTACCGTCAAATCCGTGAGTGTGGGAAGATAAAGCATAATGATGGGACTCTGTCGTCGACTACCGACACCTCAAAACTCTCAAAGGCCGTTGAAATCGGCGGGATCTCCTTCTTCGATTTTGAGACACCTGATGAATCAATAATTCTCAATCATAGTGACGGAATCTATAAGTGGAAACACGTACTTCTGTGTCGTCCAACGATCGTGATGATCGGCTTCAAACGGGAAGCGTTGCCATTGCAGCCCCGGTGCCATGACGAACTTGAGCAGCAACTTGGGTGTGGTGGAATTCTCCCGTATGGCCTAGAGGTATGTTATCCGGGTGATGTTGAACTGGCGCTTGCATTCAAACACGTGTTGATATGCAATGGTAACTTCTCCATTCTCGATTACGAGATTCATTCTGGAGATACCTTAACAGACACAATTCTGGATGCAGTGGCTATTAAACACGAGCGATTAATTGCAGTTCATCTGCGAAAAACAGGACGAGGCAAATATTTATCCAGTCATCGGCATATTTTGAAGAATGCGCCATGAGCGAGAATGGTGATTTTGCGCTAGTGACAAAGCCGTCGAGCGCGGTTGAAAAAGCCGAGCCGGGCGCGAAGCGTATTCTGTCCGCGATGGTGGAGGACACCCTGGGGGTGGCGCGGCGCGAGAGAGTTGCGGCCGAGAACAAAAAGCTGGATCGAGAGGCTTACTGTCGCGCACTAAGGACAATTACGGCAGACGACAGGGCGAAGATGCCTCCGATGATCTCGGCTGCGCCTGCATCAAAGGCCATACAGGACAAGCCAAAGGATGAGGCCGAAGCGATTTATCGACGGGGGATAGAATTTTCAAAACAGGGCGAGCACGAGCAAGCGATTGACTGCTTCAAGCGCGCTGCGGAAAGAGGACATCTTGGGGCGCAACACCAGCTTGGCTGGTCTTATTATACCGGCCACGGCGTTCGGCAAGATTATGCCGAGGCCGTAAAGTGGTACTGCAAGGCGGCGGATCAGGGGCTTGCCGGAGCTCAGAACGATCTTGGCTTAGTCTACGATATCGGCCAAGGCGTTCCGCAGGATTATACTGAGGCTGCACGGCGGTTTCGCCAGGCAGCGGAACAGGGATATGCCTTAGCACAACGCAATCTGGGCGAAGCTTACCATGACGGCCACGGCGTGCCGCAGGAATATACCGAGGCCGTGAAGTGGTATCGCAAGGCAGCGGAACAGGGGAATGCGGTCGGGCAGTGCAATCTGGGCGCAGCTTACCATGAAGGCCACGGCGTGCCGCAGGATTATATTGAGGCCGTGAAATGGTTCCGCAAAGGAGCGGAACAGGGCTTTGATGATGCGCAGCGCAATCTGGGCTTAGCCTATGATCTTGGCCACGGCGTCCCGCAGGATTATACTGAGGCTGCACGGCGGTTTCGCCAGGCGGCGGAACAGGGGCTTGCCAGAGCGCAGCTCAATCTGGGCGAAGCTTACCATGAAGGCCACGGCGTGCCGCAGGATTATGCCGAGGCCGTGAAATGGTATCGTAAGGCAGCGGAACAGGGGCATGCGGGCGGGCAGCGCAATCTGGGCTTAGCCTATGATCTTGGCCACGGCGTGCCGCAGGATTATGCCGAGGCCGTGAAGTGGTTCCGCATGGCGGCGGATCAGGGGCATGCCGGGGCGCAGTGCATTCTTGGCTTTATGTACCATGACGGCCACGGCGTTCCACAGGATTATGCCGAGGCCGCAAAGTGGTATCGAAAAGCGGCGGAACAGGGCTGCGATGCCATAGCGCAGTACATGCTTGGCTGGTCTTGTCAATATGGCAAAGGTGTCCCACAGGATAACATCGAAGCCTATAAATGGTTTCGCCTCGCAGCAGAAACAGGATACAAGAAATCAGAAGAACAGGTCATTTCAGTCGGGGCCATGTTGTCTCCAAAAGAATTTCTTGTAGCCGAAGGCCGATACAACGAGTTCAAGGAAAGCCACCAAAAATGATGGACACGAACTGGATATTGCTCGACACGGAAACGACTGGCTTGGCCGCGCCGATTTTTGTTGTCGAGCTGGCGGCGCAACGGATGCGCGGCTGGGAACCGGACGGGGAACCGTTCCGCAAGCTGCTGAATCAAAACACCAGATCGGAAGAGCGTCGTGTAGGGAAAGAGTGTAGG
>CAIQIC010000269.1 GCA_903871765.1 uncultured Lentisphaerota bacterium | reverse complement strand
CGCTTTGCTTGTGACTGAAGAAAAGGGCTCCCTGCAAATTAGCTCAACCGGTTAAGAGCCCGAAAGAAAGATACCAACCGCCAACCGGAATCCGATCAAGGCATTCGCGCAGCGGCGAATACTCCAGCAGAACGGCCGGGCGCCCGATTGGGACCGTCAAGTAGTGGAGGCTCCTCGCCTTGCGCGGCAGGGGCCTGAATTTCGCTCCAGCGCCACCCGCCTTGCGGCGGGGCAAGCAAGGGCACTGGGCGGCCACCACGTGACAGGCCTATTTCATGCATCCGGAGAACGGGATTTGACAAGGGCCGGAGCGCATGGAAGAGTACTTTCTTTTTGATCACCAGCCAGCGGGCGGCGTTTGAACAGGAGCACGGCATGCGGAAGTCACTGGGTTGCGGATTGTTGCTGGCGGCCGCCGTGGCCGCACCCAACGCGGTATGCGCCGGGACGCCGGAGGAACTGCCCGTCTGGCCCGGCACGGCGCCGGGCGCGGAACCTTGGCTGGCGACGCCCATGCCGGACAGCACGCTAGTCCGGCCGACGCTGACGGCGCACTGGCCGCCGAAGGACCAGGCCAACGGCACCGCGGTGTTGATCTGCCCCGGCGGCGGCTACAGCGGCCTCGCCGTGCAGCACGAAGGGTACGACATTGCGCGCTGGCTCAACGCGCGCGGCGCAGCCGGCTTCGTACTGCAATATCGCCGGCCTGTACTGCGCGACCAGCGGTTATACGACCATACCATCCCCAGCCTGGATGCCCGGCGCGCGCTGCGTCTGATCCGCGCCCGCGCGGCGGAGTGGGGGCTCAAGCCCGACCGGATCGGCATCATGGGCTTTTCCGCGGGCGGGCACCTCGCTGCCACCGTCGGTGTGCACCACGACGCCGGCCAGCCGGAGGCTGCCGATCCGGTCGAACGCGTGAGTTGCCGGCCGGATTTCATGATCCTGATCTACCCGGTGATCAGCATGACCGAGGCCTGGACGCACGTGGGGTCCCGGAACAACCTCCTCGGGGCCAAGCCCGATCCGCACTGGGCAGACTATTATTCCTGCGAGCGCCAGGTGACAGGCCGCACGCCGCCGGCGTTCCTGCTCAGCACCAGCGACGACGGCGTGAAGCCCGACAACAGCGTGCGGATGTACCAGGCGCTGGGCCAGGCGGGCGTCAAAGCCGAGCTGCACGTCTTCGAACAGGGCGGACACGGCTACGGCATGCGCAACACCGGCCGCCCGGTGACTACGCACTGGCCCGCGCTGCTGGAGTCCTGGCTGCAGACCCGAGGGTTGCTGAAGCAGCTAGGTAGATGACCGGAGCCATGAACTTTCATCCAAAGATCGCCGCGGGGTTGCTGGCGCTACTGGCCAACGCCGCGGCCGGCCGCGCGGCGTCGCCGGAGGAGCGCGTCAGCGCGGCGCGCGACTTGGAACCATACGGTGTGCGGGAAATCGTCTTCGCCACGCGCACCCAGCAGGCGGACGGCCACTGGTACGCCAACTTCGGCTATTACGCGGCGGACGCGAACCGCAAAGCCTACGGCCACGGCGGCCGGTTGGCAGTGCTCGACCTGGCCACTGGCACGACGCGCGTGCTCGTGGACGATCCCCAGGGCGCCGTGCGCGACCCGGCGGTCCACTACGATGGCCGCACCATCGTCTTTGCCTGGCGCAAGGGCGGCACGGACCCCTTCCACCTCTACACCATCCACGCCGACGGCACCGGCCTGAAGCAGTTGACCGACGGCGGGTATGACGAATTCGAGCCGTGCTGGCTGCCCGATGGCGGCCTCGTCTTCGTCTCCAGCCGCGGCCGGCGCTGGGTCAATTGCTGGCTGACGCAGGTCGCCATCGTCCACCGCTGCGACGCCGACGGCCGCAACGTCCGGCAATTGTCCGCCAACCTGGAACAGGACAACACGCCGTGGGTGCTGTCCGACGGCCGCATTCTGTATACGCGCTGGGAATACGTGGACCGCTCGCAGGTGCACTATCACCATCTCTGGACGATGAATCCGGACGGCACCGCGCAGATGGTGTACTTCGGCAACCAGCATCCGGGCGACGTGTATATTGACGCCAAGCCGATCCCCGGTTCCGACGAGGTGGCGCTGATCAACTCGCCCGACCACGGCCAGCGCGAGCACGCGGGCCGCCTCGCGGTCGTCAACGACCGCCAAGGGCCGGACGCGCTCGCCATGCTGCGCAACCTCGGTCGCGCGGCCAACGCGCGCGATCCGTTCCCACTGGCGACCAACGCTTTTCTGGTGGCAGTGGAACGCGAAATCCGGCTCTGCGACGCCGCCGGCGGCAGCCGGCCGGTCTATGCGCTGCCGCTGAAATGGGAGGACGTGACGCTGCACGAGCCGCGCCCGCTGCGGCCGCACGCGCGCGAGGCGCTGATCGCGTCGCGCGTCCGGCCGGAACAGGCCACCGGCACGCTGGCGTGTATGAACGTGTATCAGGGCCGCAACATGGCCGGCATTAAGCCCGGCGAGATCAAAAAACTGCTGGTGCTCGAAGCGTTGCCCAAGCCGATCAACTACACCGGCGGCATGGAGCCGCTCACGTACGGCGGCAGCTTCACCCTGGAGCGCATTGTGGGCACCGTACCGGTCGAGGCCGACGGCTCCGCCTACTTCGAGCTGCCGGCGCTGCGCGCGTTTTTCTTCGTCGCGCTGGACGAGCAGGATCGCTCGGTCAAGCGGATGCAAAGCTTCTGCTCCGTCATGCCCGGCGAGAGCACCGGCTGCGTCGGCTGCCACGAACTGCGGAACGCGACGATCAACCAGCTGCCCGCCGGCGGTCCGCCGCTGGCCCTGCGGCGCGCGCCCAGCCGCGTCGCACCGGTCCCCGGCATCCCCGCGGTCTTCGATTATACCCGCGACATCCAGCCCATCTGGGACCGCCATTGCGTCGGCTGCCACCAGCCCGACAACCCCAAGGGCCACATGCTGATGACCGGCGATCAGGGCCCGCTATACTCGCACAGTTATTTCCTGCTCACCATCCGCCAGCAGGTGGCCGACGGCCGCAACCAGCCGAAGAGCAACTATCCGCCGCGGGCGCTCGGCGACTCCGCCAGTCCGCTGATGGCCAAGCTGGAGCCGGGCCACCACGACGTGCACGTGAGCGCGGCCGAGAAAAATCTCGTGCGGTATTGGATCAACAGCGCGGCCCCGTGGCCCGGCACCTACGCCGCGCTCGGCTGCGGCATGATCGGCGGCTACGCGGAGAATGAAATGGTCAACACCGACGGGCACCTGCCCGCCGTGCAGGCCGGCGCGCAGGCGCTGGAGCGCCGCTGCTTGGGCTGCCACAGCCAGCCAGGCCGCCAGTTACCGTACAACCTGTCCGACGACGGCAACATCTCGTTCTGGATGCCGAACCTGAGCGACCCGCGGATCAAGTACAGCCGCCACATCGTCTTCAACCTGAGCCGGCCGGAAAAATCGCTGCTCCTGCTCGCGCCGCTGGCCAAGACGGCCGGCGGCTGGGCCGCCGAACCGCCGCCCGCCGACCCGAAGAGCGCCAAGGAATGCCCCGCGGTCTTCGCCGGCACCGCCGATCCCGACTACCAGACGCTGCTAGCCATGGTGCGCGCCGGCCAAACCATGCTGAACGAGATGACCCGCTTCAACATGCCGAACGTACGCCCGCGCCCCGCCTACCTGCGGGAAATGCAACGCTACGGCATCCTGCCGCCGGATTTCAACCTGACGAATCAAACCGTCAATGTGTACGACCTCGACCGGCGCTACTGGGAAGCACTCTGGTACCGTCCGGCGCTTTGAGTCCGCGCCGCACTCCATATAATTTTTCCGGCCTCTTCCACCCACTAGCCCGAGAAACTTGCCCAAGTCCTCGATCCACAGCTTGGCGTCGGGGATCTTGAGCGTCACCGGCTGGCCCACGGTACCCGCGCCCGTGGCGACGGTCTTGTCGCCATCAAGCGCGGTCAGCTTCACATTGCCGCCGCCCTTGGCAATCACCGTCACGGCGACGGTGCCCTGGTCCGCGTCGGGCACGACCTTGAGCGCTGCGATGTACGCCGCTCTTCCTCCTCCTCGTCCTCCTCCTCGGCTTCGGCATGGGCCAGTTCCTCGGTCAGCTCCTCGTCGGCCTCGGCCGGGGGTGCGCCCGGGCCTTCCTCCGCCGCGGCCGCCGGCGTGATGGCGGTGGCCTGTGCGCGCCGCTGGAATTGCGCTTCTTCCATGCGCCGCAACTCCTCGATGCCCGGCAGGTCGTCGAGACTCATCAGGCCGAAGTGTTCGAGGAAGGTTTGCGTTGTGCCATACTGCCACGGCTTGCCGGGTAGCGGGCTGCGGCCGGCAATGCGGATCAACTGCAGCTCCAGCAGATTGTGGATGATCGCATCCACGGCCACGCCGCGCACGGCCTCGATCTCCGGCCGCGTGCAGGGCTGGCGGTAGGCAATGATCGCCAGCGTCTCCAGCGCCGGGCGCGTGAGACGGTTGTCGCGCCCCTTCTCCAGCAGTTGCCGCAGCCACGGGCCGCAGTTGACATCATTCTCCAGCTTGAACCCATGCGCGACCTCGGCCACGTGAAAGCCCAGCTTGCGCGTCAGCAGGTCAACCTTAAGTTCCTCCAGCGCGGCGGCGAGGTCCGGCTCGGTCGCCCGGGCGAAGTCCCGGGCCGCGCCGCCCTCCTTGTCCGCCACCTGTTGCAGGCAGCGACGGATGGCCGCCAGCGTCAGCGGCTGTTTGGCCACAAACAGCAGCGCGCCGATGATGTGCTTCAGTTCCGGCAAGACCTCCACGTCACTCATGGCATCCTCGGGTTGCAAACGGTCAGGTTTCGTATCACGCTCATCCGGCCTCCACGCGCGCCAGCATGATTTCGCCGAACACCTGCGCCTGGATCGCCTGCACCTGCCGCAGGCGGATCAGTTCCAGCACCGCCAGGAACGTGCAGACGATCTCGTGGCGCGAGGCCATGTGGCTGAACAGGCCGGCAAAGGAGATGCGCTCCTCCGTCCGGAGCCGCGTCACGATCGCCTCGATTTTGTCGGCCACCGTGAACCGCTCGGCAAAAATCTCCTTCAAATCCTCCTGACGGATTTTGCGCAGCGCCTCCTGGAAGACCGTCAGCAGGTCGAACAGGCTGACGTCGTGCAGCGCCACGTCCGGCTGCGGCTCCAGCGCCACGTGCTCGCCCTCGCGCCCGAAAATACCCTTCCGCGTCTCCTCCAGCGTCTCCAGGAAGATGGCGGCGTCCTTGAATTTCTTGTATTCCACGAGCTGGCGGACCAGATCCCAGCGCGGATCCTCCTCCTCCTCCTCGATCTCCGCGCGCTCCTCGGGCGGCAGCAGCAGCCGGCTCTTGAGCATCATCAGCGTCGCGGCCATGACGATGAATTCACCGGCGACGTTGAGGTCCAGCATGCGCATGAGGTCCAGGTACTGGACGTACTGCGTGGTGATCCGCTCGATGGGGATGTCGTAGATGTCCACCTCCTCCTTTTTGATGAGGTAGAGCAGCAGGTCGAGCGGCCCCTCGAACACATCCAGTTGAACTTTATATTCGGTCGCAGGCATGGGGTCATCCGTGGTCAAGGGCGCCGGGATGGGGGGGGCGGGAGCCGGGGGTGCGATTCCCGCCGGCGGCTGGTCGCGGGTCATGGCCCCGCCTCCCTGGTTCAAACATGACGTTCTTCACTCCAACCCCACGGCCTGCCGGGCCTTGGCCAGCGTCCTCCGGGCCTCGGTCCGCGCCCGTTCGCCGCCCCGGCGCAGCGCCTCCGTGACGAACTCCGGGTCGCGCGCCAGTTCCTCCCGCCGCTGGCGCAGCGGGGCAAAATGCGCGGCGACTTTTTCCGCCAGCGCCTTCTTCACCTCGCCGTAGCCGAGCCCGCCCGCGCGGTAGCGCGCCGCCATGGCCGCGCGCTCCGCCTCCGTGGCGAACAAGCGGTAAAGCGCAAACACGTTGCAGGTCTCCGGATCCTTGGGATCGGCCATGGTCTTGGAGTCGGTGACGATGCGCATGATCTTCGCCCGCACCTCCGCCGGCGGTCCGAAGATCTCGATCGTATTGCCGTAGGATTTCGACATCTTCTGCCCGTCCAATCCCGGCACCACGGCGACCTCGTCGCGGATCATGGGCTCGGGCACGGTGAACACCGGGCCGTATTGGTTGTTGAATTTGAGGGCGATGTCGCGCGTGACCTCGACGTGCTGCTTCTGGTCGCGGCCCACGGGCACCACGTTGGTCTGCATCGCCAGGATGTCCGCCGCCATGAGCACCGGGTAGGCGAACAAGCCGTGGTTGGGCGGGATGCCTCTGGCCAGCTTGTCCTTGTAGGAGTGGCAGCGCTCGAGCAGGCCCATCGGCGTGATGACGGACAGCAGCCAGGTCAGCTCCTGCACCTCGGGCACGTCGCTCTGGCGGTAGAAGACCGTGCGGTCGGGATCGAGACCGCAGGCCAGGAAATCGAGCGCCACGTCGTGCGTCGCCGCGCGCAGCTCCGCGGCGTCGGTAACCGTGGTCAGCGCGTGGTAGTTGGCGATGAACAGAAACGCCTCACCCCGCCGCTGGAGTTCCAGCGCGGGCTTCATCATCCCGAAATAATTGCCCAGGTGTAATTTGCCCGAGGGCTGAATCCCCGACAGTATCCTCATGAACGCTCGCTCCGCTCCGCGATCACCGGTGGCCGAGGCTAGCGCAAGCCGCCCCCGCGGGAAAGCAAAATCAGGCCCTGGGCTGCGCCGGGAAAAACGCGTTGTACCCGGCGCGCCCGGCTGGGCGTGCCCCTTGGCCTGCGGCCGGGGCAGCCAGTCCCGCCCGCGGTTCAGCGCGAGAACAGCATCTCGGCGTAGGTCGGCAGCGGCCAGTAATCGGCGCCCACGATCGCCTCGAGCGTATCGGCCGCCTGGCGCAGCTCCGCCATGGCCGGCACCACCAGGTCGCGGAAAGCGGCTGCTTGCTTGTCGGCATGTCCCGCGGCCACCGCCTTGGCCACCGCCGCCGCCAGCCCGTCCAGCGCGGTCTCCAGTTGGACGGCGCCGTCATTAACCTGCCGGAGCAGCCTGTGCTGGGCATCCGGCTTGGCGCCGGCGGCCTTGACGGCGTTGCAGCCGGCGGCCAGGTCGGCGGCAAACTGCAACACCGCCGGAAGGATTTCGCGCCGAGCCATCTGGAGCATGGTTTTGGCCTCGATGTTGACGACCTTGACGTAGTTCTCCAGCAGGATTTCATGCCGCGCCGTGATTTCGTTCGCGGGCAGCGTGCCGTGCTTGATCATGACCCTGGTGTTTTCCGGCGTCACCATGGCATGGATGCCGTCCACGCAGTTGCGGATGTTCGGCAGCCCGCGCTGGGCGGCTTCCTTGACCCACGCGTCCGTGTAGTTATCGCCATTGAACAGAATGGCTTCGTGCTCCTTGGCGTAGCGCTGGAGCAATGCCTGGACCTTGGCGGCCAGATTCTTGGCGCCATCCAATTCGTCGGCGATTTCGGACAGCGTCTCCGCCACGATCGTGTTGAGCACGAAGTTCGGGCCGGAGAGCGATTGCGACGATCCGACCATGCGGAACTCGAATTTGTTGCCGGTGAAGGCGAACGGCGAGGTCCGGTTGCGATCCGTGGTATCCTTGGGGATCGCCGGCAGCGTGGTCACGCCGAGCTGGAGCGTGCCGCCTTGTTTCGAGCGGCTGGCCGCGCCCTTCTTGAGCTGCTGGTAGATGTCCGTGAGCTGGTCGCCCAGGAAGATCGAGACGATCGCGGGGGGCGCCTCGTTGGCGCCGAGGCGGTGGTCGTTGCCCGGTGTGGCCACCGCGGCGCGCAGCAGGGTGGCGTACTTGTGCACCGCGCGGATCACGGCGAACAGGAAAACCAGGAACTGCATGTTGTCGTGCGGCGTCGCACCGGGGTTCAGCAGGTTGATGCCGTCGTCGGTGCCGATGGCCCAATTGTTATGCTTGCCGGACCCGTTGATGCCGGCGAAGGGCTTCTCGTGCAGCAGGCAGACAAAGCCGTGCTTGCGGGCGATCCGCTGCATCAGCTCCATCGTCAACTGGTTGTGATCCACGCCAATGTTGACCGTCGCATAGACCGGGGCGATCTCATGCTGACCCGGGGCCACCTCGTTGTGCTGGGTCTTGGCGAGCACGCCGAGCTTCCACAGCGCTTCGTTCAGGTCGGCCATGAACGAGGCGACGCGCTCGTGAATGGCGCCGAAATACTGGTCCTCCAACTCCTGGCCCTTGGGCGGCGGCGCACCGAACAGGGTGCGCCCGGTAAAACGGAGATCGGCGCGTTGTTCCACGAAGGACCGGTCCACCAGGAAGTACTCCTGCTCGCCGCCCAGCGTGGCGGTGACCCGCTGGCTGGTGGTGTTGCCCAGGGCGCGCAGCACGCGTAGCGCCTGCTTGTTCAAGGCATCCATCGAGCGCAGCAGGGGCGTCTTCTTGTCCAACGCCTCGCCCGTGTAGGAGGCAAAGGAACTCGGAATGAACAGGGTGGTGTTGGTGCCGTCGGTCTTGATGAACACCGGCGACGTGCAATCCCACACCGTGTAGCCGCGGGCCTCGAAGGTGGCGCGAATGCCGCCGGAGGGGAAGGACGAGGCGTCCGGCTCGCCCTGGGTCAATTCCTTGCCGCTGAACTCCATCATGATCCGGCCGTCGGCGGTGGGCGCGATGAACGATTCGTGCTTCTCGGCGGTGATGCCGGTCATCGGCTGGAACCAGTGGCAGAAATGCGTCGCGCCCTTCTCGATCGCCCAGTCCTTCATGGCGTTCGCCACCACGTCAGCCACGGTCAGCTCCAGTTCCTTGCCCTCGTCAATCGTCGCCCGCAGCTTTTTGTAGACGTTCTTCGGCAGCCGGGCGCGCATCGCCGCATCGTTGAAAACATCCGAGCCGAACATCTCCGGCAGCGATGGCCGGTTTTCTTTATCACAACACTCGTTCATGGGTCGCTCCTTTTGATCCGTTGCACTGCTCTTTATTCCAGACCTGCTCGTTTCCGACCGCAGGCCTCCTCTGCCTACACGTCCTATTTCATCCGCAAAAGGGCTTCCATTGGGAAGCAATAACTGTGCCACGCGGCGAAAATATTATTACAACATTTTGATTGTCAACGACTAATGATTTTTACCATGTTCATAGCCAATGTGAATATGGCACTTTATTGTATTTGAAGGAAAAGTAAATTACATATTTGAACCATTGCAATACTGGACGGATTACTGGGTTGGATGGGCGGTCAGCCGACGTCCACCACGCTGGGATCGTAGTCGGCGGGCGGATTGAACCCCAGGAGTGCGAGACACGTGGCGGCGAGGCTGCTGATGCCGAGCGCCGGGCCTTGCGCCGTCGGCGCCGCGCCCGCGGCGAGCCGCACCCGGCCCGTGCCCGCCGGATCCCAGATAGTGCACGGCACCGGGTTGAGCGAGTGGCTGGTCTTGGGCTTGGGTTGGCCGGTCGCCGGGTCGCACACCGTCGCACCGGTCTTCTTGTCGTGTTCATACATATCGTCGGCATTGCCGTGGTCGGCGCTGATGACCAGGATGCCGCCGGCGGCCTGCACGGCCTTCATCAAGCGGCCGAGACAGAGGTCCACGGTCTCGACGGCGATCTTCACCGCCGGGAACACGCCGGTGTGGCCGACCATGTCGCCGTTGGCAAAGTTGACGCGGATGAAGCGGTACGTGCCGCCCGCGATCGCCGCCAGGAGGGCGTCGGTGATCTCCGCGGCCTTCATCCACGGACGTTGCTCGAACGGCAGGCGGTCGGACGGAATCTCGACATAATCTTCGAGTTCCGCGCTGAACTTGCCGGAGCGGTTGCCGTTGAAGAAGTAGGTCACGTGCCCGAATTTCTGCGTCTCGCTGATCGCGAGCTGGCGCACGCCGCTATGGACGAGATACTCGCCCAGGGTGCGCTCGATGCCCGGCGGCGCCACGAGATAGCGCTGCGGCAGCTTCAGGTCGCCGTCATACTGCATCATGCCCGCGAACAGGACGTTCGGCCGCGGCCCGCGCGCGAACTTGTCGAAACGCTCCTCCTCGAACGCGCGCGTGATCTCGATGGCCCGGTCGCCGCGGAAATTGAAGAAAATGACGCCATCGCCGTCCACGATCCGGCCGACCGGCTGGCCGTCTTGCGCGATGACAAAGGCGGACAGGTCCTGGTCGAGGATGCCGGGCGTTTCCCGGCGGAACGTCTCGATCGCCGCGCGGGCGCTGGCGAACGCGCGCGCGTCGCCGCGGACGTGCGCCCGCCAGCCGCGCTCAACGATCCGCCAGTCGGCCTCATAGCGGTCCATGGTCACACCCATGCGCCCGCCGCCGGACGCGATGCGGTAATCCACGGAGCCATCGGCATTGATCTGCTGGAGAAATGCCTCGAAGCGGTCCACATAGTCCAGCGCCGAGGTCGGCGGCACGTCGCGGCCGTCGAGCAGGATGTGGACGCGGACCTTCTGGATACCCTCGGCCTTGGCCTGCCGCAGCATCGCCTCGAGGTGGTTGATGTGGCTGTGGACATTGCCGTCGGAAAACAGACCGATGAAGTGCAGCGTGGACTTGTTTTTCAGGACGCCATCGGCGATTTCGCGCCAGCCGGTATCCTTGAACATCGCGCCGGACGCAATCGCGTTGCTCACCAGCGCCGCGCCTTGCTCGAACACGCGGCCGCAGCCGATCGCGTTATGGCCGATCTCGCTGTTGCCCATGTCGTCGTCGCCCGGCATGCCGACCGCGCGGCCGTGCGCCTTGAGTTCGGTATAGACCGCGTGCCCCTTGAGCCCGTCGAGATTCGGCTTCAGCGCGCACTTCACGAAGTCGCCCTCGGCATATTTGCCAATGCCGACCCCGTCCATGATCACCAGGACCAGCGGCCCCCGCGGCCCCTTGAATTTTTCCGACCGCAACAATGCTTCCATAGGTTCTCCCGGCAGGTGCGCCCGCCCTGCGGCGGGCGCACACTATGCCCCACCGTGCGCCCCGGTGCAAGATTGTCCTGTTGACGCTGCCCGCCTGCCTGCCGTATGTTCAGCCCATGTCAACCACGTCCCCGCCGGACGCCCTGCAGCACCAGCTCGCTGCCACGCGCGGCCTCATGCAAGCGACGCTGAACGAAACCACGCTCCAACCGCGGGCCGACGAGTTTGCGCCGTTCATCAACGGCGGCAAGATGTTGCGCGCGACCCTGGTCTTTCGCGTCGGCGCCGCGACCGGCGCCGCGGAAACCACGCTCCGCCACGCCGCCGCCGCGGTGGAAATGATCCATGCCGCCAGCCTGTTGCACGACGACGTCATTGACGGCGGAACGCTGCGCCGCGGCGCGCCTTCGTTCTGGGTTGCGCACGGCACCTCCGGCGCGATCCTGCTGGGCGACTTGCTGTTTTTCAAGGCCATCCACCTGGTGCGCGCCGTGGAACGCGGCCGCCTGCTGAGCGATTTCATCAACCTCGCCGGCGAAGTCTGCGAGGCCGAATCCGAACAGGAGCTGCTGCGGCGCCGCCAGCCTTCGCACTGGCGCGAGATTGTCAGCATCGCCCGGCGCAAGACCGGCGGCCTGTTCGCGTTCGCGGCGCTGGCCGCCGCCGGCCGGAGCCATGACCGTCAGGACGCGCTGCGCGAGGCGGGCTACCTGCTCGGCACCGCCTACCAACTGGCCGACGATCTGCTCGACGTCGCCGGCAATCCGCGCGTCACCGGCAAGACCTCCGGCACCGATCGCGCCCGTGCCAAGGCCACGGCCGCCGG
>CAIQIC010000268.1 GCA_903871765.1 uncultured Lentisphaerota bacterium | reverse complement strand
TAGATCAGCGAGATTCTTCTCAGGGCTTCCGTTGAGTCTGGTTTCCAGAATTCCACGATCTCCAACTCACGCCGCTTGCGCGCGCCAGCGTACTGACTCAGATCAAGCATGTATGCTTCGAATATTCTCCCTCGTCTACCGCTGACGGTAACACGCGAACGAACCAAGTGAACAAGCTTGAGATCCACCAACTCGTGGATGAGATCTACCTCCACATGCTGTTGTTCCTTGTCGAGGAGGAAGCAGTTCGTGTTGTTCTTCTCAAGGCAGAACTGCCGAATTCGCTCGAACTCGACATCGAGAGGCGAACTGTCATCAAGGGTATCTCGTTTGAAGTCCTCGCGCTTTGTCGAGTCGTACTCCCCTGCCGCAATATTGACATCTTCCACACCGACCTTCTCGCCGCGCGGTCCACCTCCGCGCTCACGAGCAACTACGACCGAGCGTCGGAAGATCGAAAGGAAATCTCGGGCGACACCACCGCAGGCGAGTACAAGACGATCTAAGGCACCATCAGTTAGAAATCCGTCAAGACGGCCTACGCCTGCCGCGTTGGAGAAGTTGGAGAGAACCTTGGTCAGGAAATCCTTGGCCAGCGAATACTTCTCCAAGGTGACATCAAGGTCGATCTCATCGGCATCGTCCGCAATCTTCATACCGACGGGGGGATCGCCGTGAACATACCAGTTCGTTCGGTGTCGGATCGTGCCCACTTTGAGCCACAACTTGTGATCCTTGGCCAAGCGGTGGAAGTAATCGAGGACGCGAGCTTGATCGGCGCGGCGAATGTGGTACAGGTCATCCAGAAGCAGATACGCATCACCACCGGAGATGTCGCTCAATTCGGTAAACAACCGCTGGTAGTCCAGAATGTGCCGATGAAGGAAGTCAGTCTTGGAGCGTTTGAACCGCTCTTCCACTTCCTGTTTGTCGCTCTTGGAACTCGTAGCGCTTGCGTCGCCTTTCACTGCCACGAGGGGTGACTTCGCCTCCATCTCAAGAGCGACGGCATCACTGGACGCTGCTTCGCTGCCATTGGTGACGCGCAACTCTGCATCGTCCGTGCGATGAAGCTCTTTTTCAAGTGTCTCAATCTGCGCTGCAAACCGAGCCGAGAGCTCGGATGTCTTCTGCCGGTTGAACGAAGAACGTGTTGGGGTAGTTCCGAAAAGCCGTTGCCAGAATGTCGTCCGCGTGGCTGGATGGATGGCAGCGGTGTCCATCCACTTCCGAAACTCGGAGAAGGTCGAAATCAGGACACTGATGAGAACATCGGGGTAGCTGTGTCCCTTGAATGCTTCCAGATTGACGGAGGCAATCGGTCTTCGATCGATTGTTAGGTCAGCACCAGCCTTGCGAAGGAGGCTTGATTTACCTGAGCCGCGACGGCCAAATATGATGTGGTGTCGCTTGTTGGTCGCGCGCTGAAGTGTACCCGGCGCAGGCTCAACGAAGTGCTTCACACCTTCTTCCGTCGAACGGGCTGCTTCCTCTACCAACGTGAGCAGTTGCCCCATTTCCGGGGTGTCAAGGATTCCACTCATGATGCTCCTTTCTTCTTCATATCGCCGGCGAGCTATTGTCGCATGAAGACTTGCGCGGGTTCTCCGCGTGGTCCGTCGTTGCGAAAAGGGCTATGTCGGGCAACCCTGGGCCAGGGAAATGGCGATGCAGTTTCCACAGCGACCGGACTTCGATGTCCACCCTGTACCACCAAAAAACCTCCCAGTTCTTAACGGTCCGATACGCCCCCAGCACAGACCCCGCGCAACGGAAGCAGACTACCGCGCCGCGCCCCTGCCGTCAATCAGCCGTTATGACCAAGATGCCATCACGACGCCTCGACCGCCTGGATGGCTGCCTGGCAGGCCTTCCGCCGTGACCGCCATCGGGGAGAACCTGATGGCCCTGCAAAATCCTTCGCCACAAACGTCTCCAGATCCGCTCGTCGCACCCGGAAGCTGTCGTGACGTATTTCCACCCGCGGGATTCGGCCTTCTCGGCACAACCGCCACAAGGTGCACCGGCTCACGCCCAGCAGTTCCGCCGCGGCACCGATACGCAGCAGCAGCGGCGGCGCCTCCACCCGCGTGCCGCCATCGCCGATGACGGTCCGCCCCTGCCGTAGATGCGGGCAGGTGGTGACCTCTCCGCGTAACACCTGCAGCGCCACCGCCTTCCGGTCCTCGCTCGCCTCCACGAACGCCTTCAGCAGCTCGCTCGTCGTGTCGCTCATGAGACCTCCCCGATCCTCCGCTCAATCCGCCTGACGGGCAGCGATCCCCCGACGTACTGTTCAGCGGATTGTTCGGATTCCGCTTCATTTCTTCTTCTGCCCCGCGATCATTGCTGAAACTTCCCCCACCGTAAACGGTGGGATCCGGCTATGGATGACGGCATGGCATGTCGGACAGACCGGGCGCAAGTCCTCGATTGGATCAACTTGGTACGTCGCGTTAATTTCGGCCAGCGGTCGCAGGTGATGAACGTGAATCAAACCCTGCGCGGGCTCTCCGTAAATCGCTGCGAGCGTCAGTCCACAGGCTGCGCAGCGGCATCCATAGTGCAATATGCACTTCCCCCGTGCTGCACCACTGCGCTCGTATGCGTTAACCTTGATTGTTCTGATGGCACCCTCGTACAGGTCAGCCGTCTTCTCGACTTCTTCCGGGCTGGTGGAATGTTCACTGTCCACCCAACCGAGTTGTTCTATCGCCTCGGCGACCTGGGGGCGCATGATCCAGTGCCATACACCTTCGCGTTGCTCGAAGGTCACCAGCACGGCAACTGGCAGTTGTGGAAGTGGTTGACATCCGATCTGCTCGCCAATGAGCCGCCCAAGTTTCCCGTAGTGCATGTTCGCCGCGCCGTACTTGAGGTAGCCGAGAGCCTTGGCCATTTGCCCTGCTGTTAATGTCCGGGCAGGAGCGTGATAATGTGCTTGGAGCATTCGAACGTGATGGGGCGCCACGACAATCCGGCGGAACGCCGCCGCATAGTCGTTTGGACTGTATACCGCTAGATTTGCGGCCGACTTTGTTTGTCCATCCTGCGTCATCCCCACGTTCTCCCGTCGTACCGCAGTCCACCGCGCCTTCCGCGCTCAAACAACCCCTCTCAGCCGTGGTTGCCTTCCAGATCCTTGGCGATACGATTGGCCTATCCATCCTTTTTCGTCTGATTCTGTACGCTGGATTTTAGTTCTTTCGCATACTTCCAGCCGTGGTAAGCCATGTAGATCAGCACGCCCAAAAACGTCGCTATTGTCGGCACCCAAGGATTTCTAGGTAAATCTAGGTCCTTTATTTCTACCGGGTTGTAGAGGTATCCTGGACTCCAAAGGACGATACTTCCTATAAAAAATATTATCCCAAGGAACATATGGATTGTGTACTTAAATATCTCTTCATTTTTGAACTTTGTGGCACAAACGGCAATTACGGCATTGCAAACCAGAACCACCAAGGCGAAGAGCGTAAGCGGCGAACTGACAACTGAGATCATGTTAGGGTTCATATAGTTATTTCTCCGTTGGCTAATGCCGATGGTTCTGTTTTGCTAATTTACAGCATGACAAACGTTTGAACGTGTCATTGAACCGTAGTGCTTCGCGCCACTGGCGCAAGTACCCCTCGCATCATCAGCAGGCTAGCGCGGTACGATGCGCCTGTCAAACCATGATTGACGGCCAGCAGGTCGGGCGGTAGGGTCCCTGCAGCCCGAGGCAGGCCCGGTGCCCACCGCCGCCTTATCGGTGTGGCCAGGGCTATGCCAGCAGGAGTTCCTTGGCGGGGGTGCCCATGGGGACGGAAATCGAGCGCAAATTCCTGGTGTGCGGCGAGGGCTGGCGCCAAGGCGCTACGAGCGTGGTGTGCCGGCAGGGCTACCTGCTCTCGGCCGTCGAATGCACCGTCCGCGTGCGCGTGATCGGCGAGCAAGGCTTTCTGGCCATCAAGGGCCGGACCGTCGGCATTAGCGGAGCGCTGCCATGGTGACGGATATATTGAACCAGTATCTTGGCGCCATCCTCCCGTGGTTTCTGCTCTTCGGCTTGGTCTCCATCCTGGCGACGGCGTTCCGTGCCTTCCTTTGGCCCAAGATCAAGGGCAACCTCGGGGAAGGGAGCATCAATTCCCTGGCAAGGCGTCGGCTTGCCCCCAAGGTTTATCACCTGATTCCGAGTGTGATGCTGCCGACGCCCGACGGGACCACCCAAGTTGACCACCTAATCGTTTCCCGATACGGCATCTTCGTGCTGGAGACGAAAACGTACAAGGGCTGGATTTTCGGCGACGAGCGGGAGACGCAGTGGACCCAGGTGATCTTCAAGCGGAAGGAGCGTTTCCAGAATCCGCTCCGCCAGAACTACAAGCATACCAGGACGTTGGCGGACCTGACCGGCATCCCCGCAGACTACTTCAAGTCGCTGGTGGTTTTCGGAGGCGAATGCACGTTTAAGACGACCATGCCGGCCAACGTCGTATACGCGCGCGATTTCGTGCGGTTCATCACGGGCTTTCAGACGCCGATGATCAAGGATCAGCAGGTACTGGAGATCGTCAGCGCCATCGGGGCGTGGGCGGAAACCGTCACGGCCGAACAGAAGGCGAGTCACGTCGCACACCTCCGGCAGAACAAAGCGCCCGTCAGCGCCGACGCCCGGGCGCCGGCCTGTCCGCGATGTGGTACAACGATGGTACTGCGGTCAAACCGCGAGAATGGTAGTCGGTTCTGGGGCTGCCCGAAATATCCGGCGTGCCGGGGCATCCGCCAGGCAGTTTGAAGCAGTGCCGTGCACTGGCCGGTCGCTCACGCTCCGCAGGATGACCCTGGCCAGGCTTCGGCTTTTCCCTTTGCCGAGACCGGACCGGACGGCGATCCGGGCGCCGGGCTGCCCCAGCGCCTCCAGCATCGTGCTTTGCTCCATGGTCGGCTTCGCGTGGATTACGTCAACCACACCCATTGGTCAGTTCACCCCGCCCTCGGTTTTCGGTTGCTGTTCCTTTTCCACCGGCGGTCCCGCTGGCGGCACGGTCGGCACCTCCCTCCTCCGCTGCCCGCCGCCTTTCGCACTCCGCCAGCGCCGCTTCCCAGTCGGCATCCCCGCCGCCCTGCTCGCCCGCCGGCTTGCCCACCGTAGCCGCCCCGGCAGAGCAAAGCTTGGCAGCGGCGGGCCCCGACCCACCTTGTTCCATCGCTGCTTTGGCTTGGGCCTCGGCCGCCCGCCGTCGCTCGGCTTCTGCAATCGCCGCGTCCCATTCCGACGCCCCGCTGTCCTGCCCCCCGGCCACGCCCGCGGGCAACGGCATGTACACACCCGGCGCCGTCCGATGCAGTTCCCGCCGCAGCGCCGGATCGCTCGGCCTGATGCGTACTCGCTGTGTGATACCGCCATCCGGATCCACCACAGTGGTTTTCTCAGTCACGCCCTCCAGCGCCTGTTTCAAATTTTCGTCGGCCACCCGCATCTTGTCCACCAGGTTTCCTTCGGCCTTGGCCTTGGTGTAGTCGGCGGAAAATTGCTTGTCGTACCACAGCATGTTCGACACGGTCCGCCACACCAACCCCGTCGCCATCAACGCATCCGCGTGCAGCATCCCGGCCCGCAGGCAGTTGAGAAACCGTTCCAGCGTCTCCTTTGGCGGGACAATCAGTTCCGTCTGGAACAGGTTCACGTCCGCTGCAGTCGGCTTTTGCGCGGCCGGAGCGGGAGGTGCCTGCTTAATTGACGCGCGGGCGGGCGGGCGGGCGGGCGCAGCCACCCGCGCGGGCGGGCGGGCGGGTGAGGGCCTATTCTTCGTGGGCGGTCCTCCATCGGAGGACCGTGTCTTCCCTGCCCGCCGTCTCGCTCGCCATCGCCGCTTCGGCATCGGCGGGAGGCTTGGCGAAGATGGTTTTCTTTTCATGGCACAAGGTTCTCAGATTCGGAATTTATTTCAAAAGGTATTTGTGCATTCTGTACGATATGTCCATCGCGCAGCCAACTCCCCTTTCCGTGAGCGGGACCTCCCGGTCCCGCATTCCGCCATCATTGTTTGTCCTCACGGCCTATGCACTCCGTTTTTGATCTCGGTCAGGATGTGGATCAGCAGCCGGCCCGGGTTACGTGCCTTGCCGGTCCGCAACGCATCCTGCAATTCCGCCAGCGCTCCGCGGAAACGCTGCTCCCCCACTTCGCCCAGCCGCTTGGCCAGGGTGTTCTTCATGATCTTGGAAAACTCGCCGGTCATCTCCAGAGCCCGCCGCAGCGGGTCTGGCGTCTCCCAAATCGTCAGGTCCGCATCCGGGTTCCCTGCGGCTCCTGCCGCCCCCGCTCCCGTCAAATCGAATCGAACTTCGAGTCTTCGAGAAGTATCTTCTTCTCTTCGATCTTCGTCTTTGTCTTCGATGTGTGACATGTCGCGCTCCGTTCTGCGACATGTCACACT